>DAINAD010000009.1:0-13738 GCA_036733605.1 Patescibacteria group bacterium
TATTATCATCTTTTACTAACTCTTTTGCAACTGATTTAGCTCTTTTAAACATATCTATATCTGTTAGTGATGCTATCTTAAATTGAGGAATACCGGATTGTTTAATACCGTATACCTCACCAGGACCTCTTCTTTGTAAATCATACTCTGCAACATCAAAACCAGATGGGTGAGTAGAAAAATATTTTAATCTATCTATTACACTCTCATTACTCTCTTCATTTTTACTTGGTATTACAAAACAGAAGGACTCTTTCTCTCCCCTACCTACTCTTCCTCTAAGTTGATGTAATTGTGCTAATCCAAATCTATGAGCATCCTCTATTATCATCACAGTTGCATCAGGTATATCTATTCCTACCTCTATTACAGATGTAGATACTAATATATTAAATTCTTTCTTTCTAAACCTGTCTAATATATCCCCCTTCTCTTTCTCTTTAAGTCTTCCATGTAGTAGTTCTGTTTTAATATCTTTAAAATGAATATTTTTTAAATTCTCATACTCTGTTAATACTGCTTTAGCATCTAAGATTTCACTTTCTTCAATGAGGGGATATACAATAAAGGCCTGTTCTTGATGCTTACTGTTTAAAATTTTTGTATTTACCCAATTAAAACAATCATCTCTTTTTTTGTATGGTACATACTTAGTAGTTATTTCTTTTTGCATACTGGGTTTTTGCTTAATGGTAGATACCTCAACATTACCAAATACTACCTCTGTAAGACTCCTTGGTATTGGTGTTGCTGTCATTGTTAGGTAGTGAGGTATTTTACTTCCTCCTTTTAAGAGTTTCTCTCTTTGTTCTACTCCAAATCTATGCTGTTCATCCACTATTACTAAATTAAGGTTATCTGGTATATCACTTTTAAAAAGTACAGCATGTGTACCAACTATTAAACTACTTGGAGATTTAGCTTTACTCTTTTTAGTAGCTATCCATATCTCTACATCTATATCGAATGGTTTAAGTAATTTTTTAAAGGTTTCAAAATGTTGTTGAGCAAGTACTGTAGTTGGTGCTAGTATTACACTGCTATATCCATTTCTAATACATTGAAGTATTGCTAGTGCTGCTACTACAGTTTTACCACTCCCTACATCTCCGTTAAGTAATCTATTCATTGGTTTAGATTTGGATATATCTTCTAAAATCTCCTTTAGACTTGTTTGTTGATCCTGTGTGAGTGTAAATGGTAAGGAGGTAAGAAAATCTTTAGTTAATTCTTTATCTTCTACTATCTTAACAGACTTTAATTTACTCCTTTCCTTTCTATCCTTTTCCATCTCTATCCCTATTCTTAACATCTCATCAAAGGAAAGTCTCTCTCTTGCTTTAAGAAGTATATCTTGAGAGTTTGGGAAATGTATTTGTTCTATGCACTCTCCAAGCAGAGGTAGATTCTCTTTTTTTAGAAGAGTTTTAGGTATGGGTTCTGGTATTAACTTTTTAATATATTTTTCTAGAGGTAGTATCGTATTTCTAATGTATCTAGATGATATACCCTCTGTCTCATGATATATCCCAATTATCCTTCCTAAATGTTTTTGTAAAGATATATCTCCTGTATATTTTTCATACTTAGGGTTATATATATTTTTGGTTTTACCTTTTTCTGATATCTTTCCATCAAATATATACCACTCACCTACTTTAAAGGTTTTAGTTAAGTAACTTTGATTGAAAAAAGAGATATCTAATTTAGAATTAAATTGATCTACTACTTTTACAGTAGTAAGTACTTTTCTAGTACGAGTATATACATTTTTAGTTTCAACTATTTGTGCTAGAAATGTACCCTCTTGTATTGATTTAAAATCTTGTATATTTAATATCTCAGAGGTATCCCTATATCTAAATGGAATATGAAAGAGTAAGTCTCTAAGAGTATATATATTAAGTTTTTCAAATTTCTTTTGCTGAGCTAAACCTACACCCTTTATATGTGTAATGGGCTCTAGTAATGAGGGAAGAGTCATTTTTAGAGTAGATCAAATATTGCAAGTACAATTGGTATAGCTAAACTACCAAGCATTAGAACTGCAATAAAGATACTAAAAATTTTTGAAAATGTTTTACCTTTTTTACTCATATGTAGATTTTACTAGGAACTAAGATTTTTTCCAAGACCTTTGTATTCTATACTGTGTAGATGGTGAGTTAGCATATTTAATCCATTCCTGTTTTACTGAATTTTTACCTAACTGTCTTTTAATTTCTACCTCATCTCCTGTTTTAAGTTGATAGTCTAATTTAACAGCAAGACCATTTACCTTGGCAGAGACCATACTATTACCTACATCGGTATGTACTTTGTATGCAAAGTCTACTACTGTATCTCCGTTGTCTAGTTGTATTATTTTACCCTTAGGAGTAAATGCAAATACATTTGTAGGGAATACACTTACGAATATTGGTATTGATTGTAGTATATCTCTTTTTGAAATATGGTTACTAATCTCTTTATGTACCTCTTCTACCCAATTATATTTATCTGTGGGTTTTGCAAATCTACTCTGACTCTCCTTATATGCTATATGGGAAGCTGGACCGTAAGTATTGAAGTAGTACATATCATGAGTAAGTATTTGTATCTCAATAATATTTGGAGAAACTGAAGGTAGTACTATTGGTCCCTGCAAAGCCTTATATCCGTTTGGTTTAGGATGGGATATATAATCATCAAACTCCTGTGTAATTATATCTCCGTTATCCATAACTTTTTCTAAGATATTAAAACAGTTATCTGTACTATCTGTAACTATTCTAAATGCTATTAAATCTCTAATATTACTCAAATCAAGAGAACTACCCTCTTTAAGCTGTTTTTTCTGTTTATTGTATATACTGTAAATACTTTTAACTCTTCCATATACAGAGGGGGAAGGTGAGATATCTTTTAAAATATTGGTAAAGTATTCAATATATTTAAACTTAACCTCTTGAGTGAAGTTATTTAATTCCATCTTCTCCTTAATCATTTGATATATCTCTGGTCTATATATCTTAAGCGCTTTCTCTTCTAACTCTTTTTTTAATCTATCCAAATTTAAATACTCTGCTAAAGGTGCATATACATACAAGATTTTTTGAAGCTTAGTACTAAGCCTTTCCTGTGGCATATATTCTATTGTTCTTACATTATCCAAAGTATCTGCCAACTTTATTAATACAGGTCTTAAATCTTTAGAACTATTTAATATGAACTTCGTAATTATTGGATACTCTGTTTCAGGACTTGCTGTAGCTTTGTTAATACCATTACAAATAGTAAGGAGTTCAAAAACATCTTTACCAAATTTCTCTTCTATCTCTTTAGAGATAGTTGTACTATCTTGAGGTGAATTTGAAATACTGTTATGTAGTAATCCAGCAACTATGGTATCTGTATCCATACCCATTTGAGCAAGTGTAATTGCTGTTCTTAAACCGTGATTAACATACGGTTCACCTGAGAGTCTAAATTGATCTTTATGATATTTTTTAGCACACAAAATAGCGGAGTCTACTGTCTGTAGAAATTTCTTGGGGCTATCCTTTCTTAATTGTTCTATTAGTTTTTCGGTATCCATAGAAAAAGAAATCCCTTGTTATGGGGATTTAATATATTAGTTATTTCCCCAACGCTATTTATTACTTACTCTAATTTGATATATATGCTTACCACATTTAAGGGTTGGCATATTTGAAAGGGCAATATTTTTTTGCCAATCAGTTACTTTCTCTTGATTAATATATACAGCACCCTGCTCTACTAATCTTCTTGCTTGTGTCTTACTATCTGTAATATTACATTCTACTAAAAGCTCTACTATCCCTATATTATCTTTCTCAATCTCTTTAATAGGTATATCAACGCCAGTGGTATAAATCCCCCTCTCACTTGCCCCTTTCTTTTGGAATATACTTTCAAAATACTGTTTTGCACTACTAGCTTCCTGCTCACCTTTTAAATCTTTTGTAATTTCAAATGCTAATTCTTTTTTTAGTACCATTGGATTTTCCCCAGATTTAATTCTTTTTTTAATTTCCTCAACTTGATTTAAGTCATATGAGGTTAATATTTCAAAAGCTATTGGTAACTGCTGGTCAGTAAATGCCATTACTTTACCAAAGATATCATTTGCACTATCATCTAATCTAATCATATTACCCTCTGATTTACCCATCTTCTTACCATCATTTGTTTCAAGAAGTTTACCAGCTAGTACAATCTTTTCTTTTTTTAGTCTACTCATTATTAAATCTCTACCTGCTAACATATTGAAGAGTTGATCATTACCACCTATCTCTACATCAATATCCATCATTACGCAGTCATATCCTTGCATTAATGGGTAAAGGAATTCATTTAGATATATTGGTTTATCTGCTTTAAGTCTTTCCTGAAACATATTTCGCTTAAGCATCTGTTGTACTGTAAATTCTGATGCTAATTCTATGATATCTGCGAAGTTAAGTGGTTCTAACCACTGACTGTTATATACCACCTTTACAGGATTCTCTTTATTAAAGATATCTAATATATGTGAGGCTTGTTCAATATATACTTTCATATTCTCCTCTACTTGCTGCTTAGAAAGCTTTACTCTAGCAGATGTTTTATCTGTAGGGTCCCCTATTCTAGCTGTAAAATCCCCTATTACAAAATATACTTGATGTCCTAACTTTCTAAAATCTTCTAACTTTCTCATACCTACTGTATGACCAATATGAAGAGTTGGTGCTGTAGGGTCAAATCCTTGATATACATTGATTCTTTTACCGGAGGTAAGTAACTTCTTAAGTGCGTCTTGTGTTGGAAGTATCTGTTCTACTCCTTTTGTTAATATCCTATTTATTATTTTTTCATCCTTTAGTACTTCCATACAATCTGTATTATATATTCAACTGTTAATTTTTACAAAGCTATTTAATATATCTTCTATTTTTAAGCTTATCTGGTAAACACTGTTGTTCAGACTTCTTACTCTCTAAATCATGATCATATTCATATCCCTTACCATATCCTAAATCTTTCATTAGTTTTGTTTCTGGATTACGTATATTTAAAGGTACTGGTAAATTACCATATGTCTGGATATCTTCCTTTACCTTTAATTCTGCCATATATGCACTGTTATCTTTCTTAGCATTAGAAAGATATATGGCTAATTGAATTAGAAATACCTCACACTCTGGCATACCTAATTTCTGACAAGACTCATATACACTGTTTGCGAGTATTACCGCTTGAGGATCAGCATTCCCTATATCTTCACTAGCAAACCTAAGTAATCTCCTAGCTACATACAGAGGGTCTTCACCTGCACTTAACATTCTCCCTACCCAATATACAGCTGCATTAGCATTGGATGAGCGCATAGATTTGTGTATAGCGGAGATAATGTTGTAGTGTTCTTCTCCATTCTTGTCATAGTAGAGGGGTTTTTGTACTACCTCTTTAATATCGTTTTCTTTAAGTGTTAGTTTCTCATCATCTTTTTTAGTAGCTTGTGCTAGATTAACACTCATCTCTAATATATTTAATGCTGAGCGTATATCTCCATTAGAAAGATCACTAATTAAATCTAATATCTTTTTACTAACCTTAAATTCAGGGTACTCTTTTTTAACAATCTTTTTTAGAAAGAGAGATATATCTTCATTGGTATGCTGATTAAAAACAAAAACCTTAGTTCTAGAAAGTAATGCACTATTAATACTAAAGGAAGGATTTTCAGTAGTAGCCCCTATTAATGTAATTATGCCTTTTTCTACATATGGAAGTAATGTATCCTGTTGAGCTTTATTCCACCTATGTATTTCATCTAAAAAGAGTATTGTCTTTTTATTGTACTGTTGATTACTCATAGCGACTTTAATGATTTTTCTTAAATCATCCTTACCACTATTTACTGCTTGCATCTTGTAGAAATCGTAATACAAACTAAGTGAGATTATATATGCTAATGTAGTCTTACCAGTACCTGGTGGACCCCAAAATATCATAGAGGGGACTCTCCCTATTTCTAAAAATTTTCTAATTGGTGAATTCTCTCCTACTAAGTGTTTTTGACCAACGAAATCATCTAGTGTAGATGCTCTATATTTTGATGCTAAAGGTTCGTATACTCCCATGTATACCATTATATACTAATAGGTATACCTGTAAATATGGTAATTACCTACTTTAACTTTTTCTCCTTTTTTGTTTGGTAATGATTCTTTAAAAAGGAATACCTGTGAATCTTTTTTAAGCTCTTTTTTAAATTTCTTCTCTAAAGTACCTAATACATCTTTTGGAAGACAACAGTATATTACATTGTAATCAGAAAGATTCGTATTAAAGAAACTCTCCTCTTTAAAATGTATTTTAGAATTGAATGGTTGAGTAAAAAGTTTTCTTAGTTTTACTATCATCAAAAGTACAGGACTAATCTCATACCCTACACTTTTACATCCATACATTTTGTTTACTTCAAATACGATTCTTCCATCTCCACTTCCTAAGTCTGCAAAGGTATCACTCTTTTTTAATTTAAAAACCTTTAAAATATCCTTAACCACTTTTCTGGGAGTTGAGTAATATGGGGAAAAGAATGCTAGAATCATTGAAACAATATATGCTAAAAACATTAGTACTACTAGCAAAGATATCGCAAGTGCTAAACCGTTTGGCATATGAGATAATTTAGAGATTAATTAATATGTATGTATATATGATAGACGGAATTTTACTTGTAGACAAGGAGGTAGGGATTACATCATTTGATGTGATTAGAAGATTGAAAAAAGTAATACAAGAAAAGATTAAAATTGGACATGCAGGAACACTAGATCCATTTGCTACTGGTCTGTTAGTAATACTTTTGGGCAAGGGTACAAAGCTAATGAATACTTTTCATACATATGAGAAGGTATATGAGGTAGAAGCGTTACTTGGGTTTAGTACAGATACACAAGATATACAGGGTAAAGAGGTTGAGAAAGATTTAAAGGGTATTAAACCTAGTAAGGAAGAGATTGTAGAGGTAATTGAAAGAGAGCTTTTAGGAGATATATTACAAAAACCCCCTATGTATTCAGCAAAGCGAGTTAAAGGAGAGAGAGCCTACTCTCTTGCAAGAAGGGGTGAGTATGTAGATTTAGAACCTAAGCAAATATCTGTATCTCAGTTTGAAGTGTATGAGTATGAGTACCCTACTTTAAAATGTAAGATTAAGTGCTCTACAGGTACATATATTAGAACATTAGTACATGATTTAGGTACTAAGTTAGGTACATATGCTACATCTAAAAATTTAAGAAGAATATCTATCGGTAGTTTTAATGTAAATGAGGCTATTAAAAGTGATGAGCTATTAGAATTGGGTAAAGAGAATATATTAAGAAGAGTAATTAATGTTTAAGCTATTTTATTATGATTAAAGGAAAACTATATATTGTATCTACCCCTATTGGTAATTTAGGAGATATTACATACAGAGCAGTAGATATATTAAAGTCTGTACCTTTTGTATTAGCAGAGGATACTAGAGAGAGTATTAAGCTTTTAAGAAAGTATGATATACAAACTCAATTAATATCTTACAGGGACCAAAACCATCTTAGAATTATTTCTAAGATTAAAGAGAAATTAGATATGGGTATTAATTTAGCATTAGTGTCTGACAGTGGTACTCCCCTAATTAGTGACCCTGGTTTTAAATTAGTGAGAGAACTTAAAGATGATGGATATATTGTAGAGAGTATTCCAGGTCCTAGTGCATTAATTGCTGCACTTTCTATTAGCGGTTTACCTACGGACAAATTTCTGTTTTTAGGATTCTTACCTAAATCAGAAAGTAAGAGAAAAAAGATGTTAGAAAAGTATTTTCAATTAGGTGATACCGTAGTTATATATGAATCACCTAAAAGAGTTCTTTCTTTGTTAGATTTAATTAATGAGTGTACTAAAGAAAATATTACTGTATTAGCTAAAGACTTAACTAAAATGAGAGAAGAGGTATTGGTAGGTGAAGCTATTGAGTTGGGAACATTACTTAGAGAAAGAGATTTTGAAGAACATCCTCATGGAGAATTTGTTGTATTAGTTAATCCCTGCTCGAAAAAAGAGTAGTAAAATTTTGGTCTGTTATTTCTTCCATCTTCTCATATGAGACCCCCTTTATCTCTGCTGCTTTTTGGATTATCTCTTTTATCATTACGGGTCTACCATACTTTTTCTCTGCTTTTTTATTCTTTCTAACATTTTGTGTAGGTAGGAATGGTCCATCTGTTTCAAAGAGTATTCTATCTAGTGGTACCTCCTTTAGTAGTTCTCTAACACTCTCTCCGCTTGGATATGTAATTATTGCATTAAATCCTACATACATACCCATATCTAAGATATCTTTCAAAACTTTTTTATCACCTGTATAGCTGTGGAATGAACCTCGTATTGTTCCTTTACCCTCTTTTGCAATTATCGAAAGTGTATCTTTTACGCACACACTCTCCCCCTCTTTCTCTCTTGAGTGAATACTCATTGGTAGATTATATTTAATTGCTAATGTACAAAGTTTCTTAAACACTCTCCTTTGTACCTCTTTAATATCCTCTATCTGTTTTTTAGTAAACTGATTGTACTCATACATACTAAAGTAATCTAAACCACACTCCCCTATTGCTGTTACATCTTTAATATTTCTTTCAAATATCTCTTTAAATATATCAAACTGTTTTTGGCCATATTTAAATATATCCATACCTTCTAATTCATTTTGAGCTAATCCCTCTTCAAATCTAGAAGGGTGTATACCTAAAGCTAAGGCAACGACATTACCATATGTAATATTAAGCTGTTTTACCATATCTATGGTATCTTGGTAATCAGAATACTGTGTAGTTTGTGCTAATATGTTTTTACCATTTAGTTCTAAAAACTCCTGTATATCTGTTTGTATATTCTCTTTTAATGGACTTAAAGAGATATGTATATGTGAATCATGCATGTGCATATTTTAGCATATTAAATGGTGTATAATGGGGTGATAGTAAATTTGTAAGATTAATGTGATAGAATAGTTGCGTTATGAAAAGTCGGTGGTATGCTAATTGGTTAATTGTAATTACAGTTTGTTTATTTCTTTCCTCATTGGGTCTCTTTGTCCTATCCCTAAAAAGTACAGTAGGTTTTACTAAATGTGCATATGGTGATGACTTAGGAGATAACTGTATTTGTAGTTTAGATGGTAAAAAGATTTGTGATGAGAAAGTAAATGTTGATGAGAGTTTAGAATCAAGTGAGTTTACTTCTGACAATTTAAAATATACGTACGATTTTACAGACTTTATAGATGCGGGTAATAGGGTAACCTCTAATGTTATCTTCTCAGATATTTCATATATGGGAGGTGGATTGAGTGTTACATTACAGATTAGAGCTTTTTGTAATGATGATGAGAATGTTGCTCAACAAATTGGTTTTTATAAATTGGACAAAGAGAGATTAGTATTAACCGTATCTAGTAATATCGTTAATGATTCATTTAGTTTGCCATGTACCACTAGGAGTGAGTTTTACATTGGTAATTTCCCTAAAGAGGTAGTTGAGGAATTTGAAGTTTTCTATCAGGATGAATTTAAAGTTTTGTATCCTGCTAATAGCTGTGTATATGAAGGGTTTGTAAGAAATGAAGGAGATGTATACAATTCTAATAATGGATGCTTCCTTTGCCAATGTGAAGGTGGAGAAAATATATGTGAACAGGAAACTGGTTGTTTACAGTAATCCTAAATAGATTCCCAATATAGATGCAAAGAGAGTGAATAACCAAAATCTCATTGTTATTTTATAGTGTGGCCATCCTACTGCCTGAAAATGATGATGTATTGGAGCTATCTTAAATATTCTCTTTTTAAAGAATTTCATACTTAGTATCTGTATTGCACTAGATCCCATTATTACCCATGTTATTGAGGTCATAAGGAGATATGGAATGAAATTGTTAGTTACTAAACCAATGAAAAAGAGTGCGAATGCCAAAGGCATTGCTCCTGGTCCTCCATTCCAAAATCTTGCTGGTGGTATATTAAAATACAAATCAACCATTAATACTCCTATTATAATTGCAAGTAAGGGAAGGAATTCATATTGCCCTTGTATCATTAAAAGTACAGCAAGAGATGCTGTAGCAATAGTAAAGATACCTACCATTAATCCATCTAACCCATCTGTTAACTCCCCAGAGTAAATAGCGAATTGACCTACAACAGCCGCTATTAAAAGTACTAAAGGTGTAACTGAAATAGTTATTAAGTTAAGAAAACTCATACTTTCAAAGGTACCTGTAAGGTAAAGGAAATACATTACTGCTACATTAAGAAGTATAGCGATTAGTAATTTGCCTAATCTCCATTCAAATGTTTCTTGAAATGCTTTTACTTTCTCATTATTCTTAAACCCATTTGTAAATACTGCTACATCTACTAATCCCCAAAAACCAAAAAGTATGAAACCGATTAACAAAACCCTTAGCTGAGGAAACATAGGAACAAATATATATGTAACTAGAGGAACTATAATCCATATTAAAATACCTCCCATATTAGGAGTACCATTAGTCTGAGTACTCTTCATGATTCTCATAAAGATTGAATTAGTACCTTCTCTAGAACCTAGTTTACTCTTTTTAATACCACTAACCTGATTAAATCTGTAGAGTATACCTATAAGTAAGGGAGCAAAAAGTATTGAAAATACAGTAGATATAAGTAGGTAGTTTAAACTCTCTTTAAGTATTTCTATCATTTGTACTCTATACTAATTTATTTACGATTATCTCAGTTTCTCTTTGATATTTCTAGGTCATTTACAATATTAAGAAATATCTTTGTCCATAATGGTACTACTGTATTAGCTGCATACTGATTACTCTTAGGTTCTTCTAGTCTAACTAACATTATCATTTTAGCATTATCAGCAGGTGCAAACCCTACGAAGGTAGTAATTGTCTTACCCTCTTCATATCCTACGTCATCTTTTTTGGCAACTTGGGCAGTACCTGTTTTACCTGCTATGTAGTAATCTTTTAATTGGTTAATATATATCTGGTTAATACCTCCATCTTCAATTACATGTGTCATCATTTCTGCAACAGAGTCTGCTGTTTCTTCAGATATGGGTTGAGAGAGTACTTGAGGTTTAAATGTAATGATTTCTTTCTCATCTGATATAGATTCTATTATGTAAGGTCTCATCCTTTTACCATCATTTGCTATTGTACTAATACCAGAGATAACTTGAAGGGGAGTAGCAGCTATACCCTGTCCATATGATGCAGTTATGGTGTCTAATCTAGTCCAATCTTTATCAGATTTAAGGTAACTATTACTCTCTTCCTGTAATCCTATTCCAATAAAGCTACCTATACCAAATTCTTTTAGTTTTTTATAGTAATAGTTAAAGTCTATTTCAAGTGCTGTTCTAGCTATACATGGGTTATTAGAATTTTTTAACATATCTGCTAAATTTTGAAGACCATCAGGTCTTCTATCCCACTGATATATCTTTCTACCCTTTAAGTCATCATACTTAGTTACTTCATACAAATCTAAGTAACCAGTCTTATCATTACAGGTAAAATCTTTTGGAACATCTCCTGACTCTAGCGCTATTGCAACTGTAATTGGTTTTTGTACAGAACCGTACTCATATACATCAGCTACTGCTAAATTCTTAAATATCCATGGCTCTGAAGCTCTCCAATACTCATTAGGATTGTATGTAGGATAGCTGGCCATAGAGATAATTTCACCTGTTTTTGGGTCCATGATTATTACACTACCACTTTTAGAACCTGTACTCTCTACTCCCTCTTTTAAAATCTTCTCCACCTTATTTTGTATAGATGGACGTAGAGTAAGTGTAAAGTCTTTACCAGATCTAGGTAATACTGGTTCATACTCTGCGGTTAATATCGTATTCCCAGTTGAATCTTTCTCTTCATATGTATATCCTTCTTTACCAGTAATATCTCCAAAGTAAAAACCCTCTATTCCGTACTGCCCTATATCTTCTCCTTCACTATTTACCCCTATAAACCCTATTACATGAGCGGCTAGTTCTCCATTGGGATATACCCTCTTTACATCTCTTTCAAAGTAAAAACCAAATCCAGCCATATCCTTTTCGTCATCTCCAAAGATATTGATATTTGCTAAAGCAGTTTTAGTTTCTGTATCAACTCCTTTTGCAAGGTTAACATACATAAAGTCATCTGTAATTTTACTGGAGATACTTTCAATTTCTACTGCGAGGATAGATGCTACTGTAGAAATATATTTATCTTTATTACTAAAGAAAAGCTCTCTTTCTCTCTCATCAGAACTAAGTGAGGCATATATATTCCATACAGGTTGATCTACAGCAAGTATTGTTCCATCACTTGCTTTAATACTACCTCTCTCTGCTGTTTGCTTACCTGTATCTTGGTACTGAAGTTTAGCTAATGTTTGGAATTTCTCCGTCTCTATTACCTGCCATCTAAAAGCTTGTGCAATTATTACTAAACCAATGAATATTATTATACCTATTACAAAGTTATAACTGTTCCTTTGTATTTTATTTCCCAAAAGGGAATGCTTCTGTTTTTTTCTTGGAGAGTGTAAACGATGTAGCCTACTCATTAGTTATTTGCAACTAAGCTAGGATCTTCTATGTATATGAATGATTGATTTTTCTCTTGTGAGAGATTTAATTTTTTAGCAGAGAGCTGTTCTATTACTTTAATAGAGCCACTTTTAGCAATCTCTTCTGATATCTTTCTGTTTTCTTCTAACAGATACTCTTTTTCCGCATTTAAAGATTGTAGTTGTGTACCAAGTGGTGTTAGTTTTGAGTTTACTACTAATTGAGAAAGTATGAAGATGGTAAATGAAAGTAGTAGTAATTTTGAAAATATTGAATTTTTTTTAGATTCAGTTTTTCTCATTGGGCAGTACCTATTTATTAAATTTTCTCTATTGCTCTTAATTTTGCTGAAGCGGATCTAGGATTCATCCTTATCTCTTCGTCGGTTGGGGCTATTATTTCTTTAAAGAGAAGTAATCCCTGTCCGCTATCAGCTAAACTGTTAAAATATTCTTTAACAATCCTATCTTCTAACGAATGGAAAGATATTACACATATCCTTCCTTTACTGTTTAAGAGCCTAAAAGAGCTGTCTAATCCTTGTTTTAATGAGTTTAACTCATCATTTACCACGATTCGCAGGGCCTGAAAGACCCTGCGAGAAGGGTTCTTTGAACTTTGATGAGCTGCCGGCACAACTCTATAGACAAGTCTTGTAAGATCTCCAACAGTATTAATATTCGTAATATCTTTTTTAATTGCTTTCGCTATCTTTCTTGCAAACCTCTCTTCACCATATTTAAGAAAAAGAAGTGTAAGATCTTTCTCACTTAGTACAATTAGTAAATCCTTTGCTTTTACCCCTAACTCTTCGTCCATTCTCATATCTAAAGGTTCATTTTCTTCTTGGTAACTAAAACCTCTGTCATATGATTGTTCTAACTGTCTTGAAGAAAGTCCTAAGTCCATTAGTATTCCATCTGGTTTCCTATCATACTCTTTGAGTAAGGTTTCTAACTTAGAGAAGTTAGATTTCTTAATATGCCAATTACTACCTATTTCTTTTTTGTAATACTCTTTTACAAAATCTATAGCGTGTTGGTCCTGATCTATACTAAGAAGTAATCCATCTGATTCT
>DAINAD010000010.1:0-11084 GCA_036733605.1 Patescibacteria group bacterium
CTCTATGAGCCTAACTAACTCTTCCTCTTGCATATCTTCTTTAAACCTATGAACCTCACACTGTATACCTAATTCATGTGCTTTTTTAGATTTCATCTCTACATATTTTTGACTACCAAAGTCATTTCCTACAAGTAAAATATCTAATCTAGGAGCTCTCTTACCACTCTCTAGATATCTCTTTATTTCATTTTTAATATTTTCAGAAATTTTTAAACTTGTTTGTTTACCATCTAATATTTTCATATTTTTGTATATGTCAAAATATATTCCTATGTATTTTACAGGATATTTAAATATTTATCAGTTCTAAATGATTAATCTCTTACCTACTGATTATACCTAACCTCTTTGTAGAATCTTCCCCTCTTTTTTAACAATTCCTTCCAATCACCTCTCTCTGTAACATGACCCTTCTCTAATACAAATATTGTATCAAACATATCTAACACATCTGTATCTCTACTAATTAGAATTACTGTTCTATGAGGGCCTGCGAATTTTAATACACCCTTAATTATACGATCTCTAGATGGACCATCTATGAATGTAAAAGGCTCATCTAATATGAATATATCTCTATTCCTATACAACATTCTTGCTATAGCTAACCTTTGCCAATATCCAGGGGAAAGTTCTTTCCCATCTAAATATTTACCTAACTTAAGAGTATCTGAGATATTTTCTCTTTTCATAAATTTATCTATCTCACATACCTTTATTACCTTGTTATACAATTCCCTATTAAACTTTTTCTTCTCCCCTGTTAATGTAATATTTTCTCTAATACTAAAACTGTAGTTAACAAAGTCTTGGAATGTAACAGCTATCTTCCTCTTTAATTGTCCCCTATCTAACTCCCTTACAGAGTACCCCCCTATTAAATAGTCTCCAGAAGTAACTTCATACAAACCTGTTAAGATTTTTACTAAACTACTCTTACCTGAGCTGTCTCCTCCAAAGAAAGCTACTTTCTCACCTGCTTTAATCTTTAAAGATATATTTTCTAAGACCTTTTTATCTGGTTCATCAGGATATGCAAAATCTAATCTTAAAAGTTCTAAACTTGGGGTTTTTCTTGAGAGTCTAGATATACCAGGATTAATATCTCCAAAACCAGGGAAATCTATGAAATCAAAATATTTAGACGCATATGAGAGATGATTAGCTAAAAGAGAGAAAGTATTCAATACATGATATGAGGAGCTATGAACTACATCTACATAGTTAAAGAGTGCACTAAAGCTACCTATGGATATCTTATTTCTAATTGTATATGCAAGTAGATATACAACATATGCATATTTAAATAGCTGACCTGTTACTGATCCAAAGATCTCATCTATTGTAAAATGTTTTCTCTTAAAAAAAAGTCCCTTAAGATATTGATCTCTTGAGGAAACAAATTTCTTTTTAAGAAACTCATACGTATTATCTACTCTTAACTCATTAAAGTTCTTAATATCCATACTAAGAGTTGTGTAGATATAGTTGGTAAGTTTTAATAGGTCCATTTTCTTATCATCATATATCTGTATTAACTTCCTATTAAAATGATTCATCAAGACCTCTGGTAGTGCGAAAAGTGTAAGAAAAAGAACAGACCATCCTAAATGTGAATACAGTATTATTAATGCTGTAATACCTCTTGCTAATTGATATACGATTGTAGAGAAAGATTGGTAAGAGAATATTAAACTAGATATGGAGTAACCTGGTATATATTCTATTAAATTTTGTAAAAGAGGTTTTTCAATATCTTGTAAATTAGATTTTGAGATTTTACCCATTACCTCTAGATTAGTATCTCTCCAAACCTTATCCGTAATATTATTACTTAAATTAGTCCTTACCTTATTCCCAATTGATACAAATATCCAAAGTAGTAAGGATATACAAAGAAGAAAGAATGAGTCAGTAGATATATATTCATATATGTTAAAACCCTCTGAATCTCTAATTACCTTAATAGTAGCATCTAAAAATTTACCTGCGATTGTAATACCAGACATTTCAGAGATAGTGACTACTATGAAAAGTACATCCCTAATTAATACATCTTTTGTATATCTACCGTAAAAGAATTTGATAACTTGCCACAAAGTCTTTACTTTATTCTGTATAATACTGTTCATCTTAAATCTATAATATCATGTACAAGTGGTAAGAGATAACAAGTATTTAGAAAATTTACTATATGACATTTGGGAAAATCATTTCTGTGATGTAGCTAGATTAAACCTAGTTACTATTAAATATGGTAAACACTCTAAGAGGCAGTTAGGTAGTATTAAATTGATTAAAGATAGTAGGATTTTTGATAGGTATATAAAGAAGTATAACCTTAATAAAGAGTTATTTGAGAATCCCACAGTATCTCTCATTACACTTACTAGATATTTCTCATATGATCACATACCTGAATATGTAATTAAAGCAACAATAGTACATGAGTTATGTCACTATACCCACGGTTTTAGTTCTCCTTTAGAAAGAATCTATAAACACCCACATAGGGGTGGAATAATTAAGAAGGAATTTCAAAAAAGAGAACTATTAGAGATATACACTAATTCTAAAAAATGGATAAAGGAGAATTGGTTAAAGGTAATTACATAAAAAAAGGGGACTTAGTCCCCTTTCTCATAATCCTTAATCTACATCATCCCATCCATTCCACCTGGCATTGGATTACTACCACCTTTCTCATCCACTATCTCTGCTACTACAGCCTCTGTAGTGATTAACATAGTTGCAACAGAAGCTGCATTTACTAATGCTAATCTAGTTACTTTAACAGGATCTATAATTCCATCTTTAAGCATATCTACATACTTATCTGTTTTAGCATTGTATCCCATATTACCCTTACATTGAGATGCTACAACAGCACCATCTTTACCAGCATTTTGTGCTATCTGTTTTAGAGGCTCACTTAGAATACCCTTAAGTATTTCTAAACCTAACTGTTCATCAGCATCTTCAAAGGTAACATCATCTAATACAGCCTTAGCATTGTGATATGCTAAACCTCCACCAGCAACAACACCCTCTTCAATAGCGGCACGAGTAGCATTAATAGCGTCCTCTACTCTTGCTTTTTTCTCTTTAGCTTCTACTTCAGATGCGGCACCTACTTTAATTACAGCTACACCACCAGAGAGTTTTGCTAACCTTTCTTGTAATTTCTCTATATCGTAATCAGAAGATGTTTTCTTAATCTGAGCTCTAATCTCTGCTACTCTTTCCTTAATACTTGATTTCTTACCCTGTCCTTCAACAATAACTGTCTCTTCTTTACTTACTATTACTTTCTTAGCACTACCTAAATCAGTAAGACTTACTGATTCTAATGTCTTACCTACCTCTTCTGATATAAACTCTGCTCCTGTAACTACCGCTATATCTTTTAACATCTCTTTCTTCCTATCTCCAAACCCTGGAGCTTTAATAGCGACTACATTAAGAGTACCTCTTAATTTGTTTACAACGAGGGTTGCTAATGCTTGATTTTCAATATCATCAGCAATTATTACCAATGGTCTATCTGCTGCAGAGAGAACTTTCTCTGCAATAGCTTGAATATCCTGTAAGTTAGAAAGTTTCTTGTCTGTAACAAATATATATGGATTATCCATTACTGATTCTAAACTCTCTGAATCTGTTACAAAATATGCACTAACATAACCTTGATCAAACTGCATACCCTCTGTATATTCGACCTCATCATCGAATCCCTTTGCCTCTTCTACTGTAATTACTCCATCTTTACCAACTTTTTCAAATACCTTACCAATCATATCTCCTAACTCTTTATCATTGTTAGATGATATTGTAGCTACCTGAGATATCTCTTCTTGATTCTTAATTTTTTTAGAAGACCTTATTAACTCCTCTACAACAATATCTACTGCTTTGTCCAAACCTCTTTTTAAAGCAATTGGGTTAGAACCTGCAGTTACATTTCTAAAACCTGCATTAGCTATGGCTTGTGCAAGTACAGTAACTGTAGTTGTACCATCTCCTGCTAAATCATTTACCTTTCTAGCCGCTTCTTTAAGCATTTCGATACCTACATTTTTAAATGGATCTTTGTCCTCTATTTCTTTTGCTACTGTTACACCATCTTTTGTTACTACTTGAGAACCAAAAGATTTAGCTATGGCCACATTTCTTCCTTTAGGTCCTAATGTTGTTTTAACGGCATTAGCAATGATATCTACACCTGCTTTTAATGCTTTTCTAGCCTCTTCATCATATATTATTGATTTTGACATAGTAGTAAGTAAGTAAAAATTTAACTAGTTATTTAGCAACAGCTAATATGTCATCAGTATCTAGGATGTAAAGATTCTCACCATTAATCTCAATCTCTTCTGGAGCATATTTCTTGAAGTAAACCATATCACCAATCTTTACTTCAAATTTTAGAAGTTTACCATCCTTACCTTTACCTTTACCAAGTGTAACTACCTTACCATATGAAGGTCTTTTCTCATCTGACGCATTTGGGGGAATTACTAAACCACCTGGAGTTTTTTCTTGTACCTCTTCAGGTTTAACCAATACTCTACTTCCTAATGGTTGTATTTTAATATTCTTAGACATTTTAAATTTGTTAAACAAATTAATTAGCAATTCTTAAAATCGACTGCTAATGATTTTAAATATATATTGGAAATATGTCAATATCTAGAACCTTTTAGTACTATACCCCCTTCTAGGAGTTCTATATTTTCTATATATCTACCTACAAACCCATTTTCATTTAAAGTAACTATTGATTCTCCTATTCCTTTGTTTATCATACTTACTAAATCTGTATATCTCCCTATCTCAAAAGGCCCTATATATACATATTTTGTATATAGTTGGGCTGATTGTATATCATCTTTGTTAATATCAAATGAGAACCAAAGTTCTAAGTCTTGATATCCTACTTTAAAGTATATATTCCAAACCTTATCCGAGGGCTCTACATATATTTTCTTTAGAGATATTTCCTCTCCTAAATATGAATCTACTGTTGTAAAAAGAATACTTCCAATTTCTTTAACTTCAAGACTTAATGATTCTGTATCAAGTAATGAGAGAGTAAATTTCACTATTCTTTCATCCAAATCTACCTCTTCAATACTCTTAGCATCTATTAAGTACTCTGTATTAATATTACTTTCAAACTCTTTCTCCCAACTTCTGTATTTAAGAAAGATATATACACATGAGACTACTAATATTGTAAGGAAGATTGTAAAAACAAAGAATATATACAAAAGAAACTTCTTCATTTATTCAGGTTTTAAATTATTACCATTCCTAAATAGCTTGTTACCCATATTCTTGAGGAATTTTTCTGCTACCTCAAACTCTTTCGGAGAGAAGATTTTAGAACCAACTAAATATGAAAAAGCTCCATATATTGATGTAACTGCAGTTAATATTAGTATATATACTGTTCTAGTAGTATCAAATTGGAAATCGAAGAGTCTAAATACAAAATACATACCTACAATCATTATCAATGTATTTAGGAATTTAAGTAATGCGGGATATACTGTTTCTTTCCAAGTCAAAACTTTCTTAATCTTATTCAACATTACTGATGAGATAATCATCTGTACAAAGTAAGCAAGACTTAAGCTCAAAGCTAAACCACCTACTGCTAAATCAGATTCTCCTCTTGTTGTCATCCAATGGGCAGTATCAGAAAGGAAGGATTTTAATACAGACAGAACTCCCTGCCCATTAGCTGTAGCTACCTGTACCCATACCTGCTCTAATATTGGTCTCCAGTCGTAGTAATGACTAAAAAAATTTGTAAGGTAATATGCTCCAAGTAAGTTAACTACAATACCTACTACAATTGCTACAAGCGGTTTCCATGTATTTTTAAGGGCATAGAAGGCTCTAAGAAGTATTTGTACTACTGTTTGACCTACTACAGACACTGAGAGTAATGCTAAACACCATGCAGTTAGTAAGGTATCTTGCCAGTCAAATGCTCCAGTACCGTATATTAAACGTACAATGGGTAACCTTAATACCAACATTATTCCAATTATTGGAAATATTAAGTACAAAGAAAGCTGTATTGAATCATTTAATACCTTTTTAAAATTCTCACTCTGTCCTTTACAGCAGTACTGTGCTAAATCAGGTAATGCTACCTGTGCTACTGCACTACCGATAATGTTTACAGGAAAAAGATGAAGGCTATATGCAAATCTATATGCACTAAGTGTACCTGCTGTAAGTGTAAAACTAATGAAAGTATTTACTACAGTATTAAACTGTTCTCCTAACACTCCTAACATTCTAGGATATGCTAGCTTAAATGCTTTCATTACCCCTGTACTATTTATCATCTCCTTAAAATCTAAAGGCTCTTCCTCATTCTCTTTGTAGTATTTATTAAGTAGTGGTATTTGAACTAACAAGTGTACTATCGATCCTAATACAGCTGATATGGCAATGGCTGTTACATCTAATTGGAAATATTTAACCAATATATATGTACCAAATACTATTGCTAGGTTGTAAAAAAGAGGTGCTAAAGATGTAATGAAGAACTGTTTTTTAACTTGTAAAAATGCTGTAACAAACGCACTTAAACTTAAGAAAAGAGGTGAAAGTAACCCTATTCTAAAGAGATTAAGAAAAAGAGGATAGTCACTCTCATTTATCCTATATCCCATATTAAAGACCTTATGTGCATATTCATTATTTACAATCCAGTCTGTAATTTGAGGAGAAAAGATAAAGGCAATGAGTATTAATACTGATGTAAGTAAGAAGAAATATATTGTTAAATGTTTAAAGAGTTTATTAAAACTACTCTTCCCTTTATCGTATAGCTCATCTGTAAGTATCGGTATTATAGCGGCATTAATAGATCCAGCTACTACTACCATAAAGATAATGTCTGGGATAGTAAAAGCTGCCCAAAAGATATCTAATTCATGGGATGCTCCAAATAGCTGTGCAAATATTCTTAGCTTCCAAAATCCTAATATCTTTGTTAGGAGAAGCAGAAACATTACTGAAAATACACTATTTTTCTTTATCACGATGTACTCAAGTTTCTATATATAATTAGCGAATAATATAATAGTAGAAAGAAGAGAATTTATCAAATATTTTTAATAAAAGATATATACAATGTAGTATGAATATCTTTGAATATATATTTCCTAAGCAGTGTTTAATATGTTCTAAAGTAGGTGAAAATATATGTAATAACTGTATTAAGGAGATACCATATACACTCCCTTCCTGCTTTATTTGTAATAGCCTAAGTAATGAGTATTATACTCATAAAGATTGTTTAGAATATAAAGTACAATGCTTTACTGGATGGTATATTTCTAAGGAGTTAGAGATTAGTTTAAAAAAGAAAACGGATTTAGGTATATATTCAACACATATTCAACTCTTAGATGTATTAATTTCACATCTTAACTTAAACAAAATAGTAGAAAATTCTAATGTATATCCAATAATAGGAAAGTCTAAAGATGAAAACACTTTGAATAGAATCTTAGTAGAAAGTATATATACCTCTAAAGAAAATAAATTAGATACACTTTTAATAGGAAATAGGATATTAAATAAGGAAGAGTTAAAAGAGCAAATAAAAGGGCTCTCTAAAGAGCCCTCTCATATACGTATCTTAATACTTTTTACATCACCTACTCCTGGGCTTCTGTAGTAGGTGTAGTGGTTGTAGTATCAGCTGGCTGTGTACTCTCTGTTTGAGTAGTATCACTCTCCTCTGCTTCTGTATTAGCTCCTAAATCTGCTAATCCCTTTATTATACTGTCATAGACATCACCACTATCTTGCTCGTTAATTTCGAGTATCTGTTTTGCTGCTTCTAAATACTTAATAGCATTCTCCTTATCACCATTCTCACTTAATATATTTGCAGCTAAAAGAAGTGATGGTACATGCTGTCCATTAATATTTAATACCGTATTAAAGGAAGATAGAGCCTGTTCATAATCTTCTTTAATCATAAAGATCTGTCCTGCCTTATAGTATGAATCATAATCTAGAGGATTAATATTCACACATGTCTGAAGTGCAGCTAGTGCATCTTCACTATAATCAGATAACCCTATACTTACTAAACCTAGATATACAGCTGCTCTTGTATTCCAGTTAGCATAGGTAAGACGAGATGTTGATATTGCTTCTCTTGAGAGATCGATTGCTGTATTCTTCCAAAGTGATACTTCTGACATAATAGCTTTTTTCTCCTCATCTGTAGCCTTACTATGTTGCTCACTTAGAATATTTATTATCTCTAAAGATATTAAAGCTCCCTTTCTATTTATATATGGATCAGAAGGATCATATTTCAAAGCTTTGTCATAGTAACCAGCCATCCTTGTTAGATACTCCTCTCTAATTTCTAAAGAGATATCTCCCTCATAATCCTGATATTTCAAATTCTGTTCAGCATTGTAAGACTCCGCTCTAACTACATATGCTATTCCAGCCATCTTTATTATCAAAAGTACTACACCTGCAGTAGCTGCTAATGTTATTAATACTGTTAAGAACCAATTTACACTCTCAATTGTTTTATTAATATCCTTTGAAACAGTACCTACATTAACCGCCCAGAACTTTAGTAAGAACTCTTCATTACTTCCCTCTCTATTACTGTATACCAACAGTATTAATGTTGCTACAAACAAAAGGAAGTATGTAAGGAAGGAGAAAGGCATAAAGAATGAACCAATGAATATGAAAAGAGTATTAAGTGCTAGTAAGGAAGGTAATATACTTTTCTCTCCTCCACCTGTTGTAATCTCTTTTATTAAAACTTTTACATATGTAAAACCTAGGAATAACCATACTATTACACCTAAAAGTCCTCTATTGGCTAATACTGTGAGTATTTCATTTGATGCAGTAACAAAACTTGTATTACCAAGTGCTATTGTAGCCTCTGTTGCAGGTCTAAATGCACTATATGCTATTGCAAATGAATCATTTCCTAAACCTACTAACCCTCTAAATATATCTCCTACAATTGATTCACTTGCTACTGACCACGAGATATCAGAACCTAGACGTACAGGGTTTAATACTGTGAAAGCTTCACCTAATATTGATTCTCTAAATGATTCAAACTGAAACCCTATACTAAATGCTACTGCTAAAGCAGAGAAGATAAATATTAAGATTGGAATTACCTTAAGAGGTTTCTCTAATTTAACAAGTAATAATAAACATAAAAGTATTATAACTACTAAGAATACAATAGGTATTAAAGCTCCTTGATTTACAGCAAATAGAGGCATAGTACCCAATGAAAGCACTAATATCAATGCAGGTAATATTGTAGATTGATACTTCTTACCAAGTACATTATGAATTATCAAAAAGATACTTAGAAGAGCAGTTCCACCAGCAACTAACATTATCTCTTGGAAAGAGAATGTTAATGGTAAACCTACTACAAAGAAATCTTTAATATATGGTAACCAACCAAATATATTTACTTTTAATACTGAAAGAACACTTATTAAGAGTAATACTCCTAATCCTAAGGAAAGTGCTTCTACAGCTCTTATAATCTGTTTCTTTTTCTGTAAAATTCCTCTAACAAGATAAAAGAAGAGGAAAAGGAAAATCATTACAAAGAAACCTCTACCTATTCTTCCATCATATCCCCAGAATGATATCCATGAATCTTGAGCAAAGATAAAAGAAATAAGGAAAGATCCAAATAGGAGTAGGAATACCTTATCAAAAGAAGATTTAATAACAGAAATTTTACCATCCCATATCCACTTAACTACTTCAAGTAGAATAAGAAAAGACGCAAGGATAATAAATAGAAGACTCTTCATCTTCTCTGTTGAATCATATGGTAAAGGAATAACAAACCATGGTATTAGAAACAGGGTAAAATACAGTATTCCCCTCTGGAGAGTAGATACCATATCAAATACAGAAGAAATAGGGGCTTTAATTTCTTTTGACATATTGGGACAGTATATATAAATTAATCTTGATTTATATCTTAGCAGAAATTAAAGGGGGCTCCAAGCCCCCTTCAATATTTTAATCATCTACTACTTCCCCTTCTTTTACTTCCTCTTTGTCATCATCCTCATCATCATCTTTCTCTTTCTTTTTACTATCTTCCTCCCCATCCTTCTCCTCTTTCTTCTCTGCAGATTCTTTAGATGCTTTCTCATACATCTTCTTACTTACCTCTTGCATATCTGTAGTTAAAGTCTCTACTTTTTTCTCTAATTCCTCAGAGTTATAATCCTCTTTTTCTATTAATTTTTTAACTCCTTCTACACCCTCTTCTAATTTTTTCTTATCATCATCATCTATCTTATCTCCATTCTCCTTTATTAATTTCTCTATATTAAAGCATAGGGAATCAGCATTATTTCTCTTCTCTATTCTCTCTTTCTTCTTCTTATCTTCCTCTGCATGTTTTGTAGCATCTTCTACCATCTTTTCAATCTCTTCATCTTTAAGACCAGTAGATGCTGTAATAGTGATTTTTTGCTCTTTGTTAGTAGCTAAGTCCTTAGCATTTACATTTAATATACCGTTAGCATCTATTGTAAATGTAACCTCTATCTGAGGTATACCTCTTGGTGCAGGTGGTATACCATCTAAGATAAATCTACCTAATGTCTTATTATCTTCTGCCATTTCTCTTTCTCCTTGTAGAATATGTATCTCTACACCAGGTTGATTATCAGCAGCTGTACTAAATACCTGTTTTTTCTCTACAGGGATAGTAGTATTTCTCTCTATTAATTTTGTCATAACTCCACCTAAGGTTTCTAAACCAAGGGATAAAGGTGTTACATCTAAAAGAGTAATATCTTTTACATCACCACCAAGTACTCCTCCTTGAACAGCAGCACCAATTGCTACTACTTCATCAGGGTTTACACTCTTATTAGGTTCTTTACCAAATATCTCTTTTACTTTTTTAATAACTGCAGGCATTCTTGTCATACCTCCTACTAGTAATACTTGGTCTATTTCTTCTTTAGTTATCTTTGCATCTTTAATAGCTTTCTCACATGGTTTAGCAGTAC
>DAINAD010000011.1:0-10390 GCA_036733605.1 Patescibacteria group bacterium
GCAAACGGCTCTTAACCGTTAGGTTCAGGGTTCGAGCCCCTGCACACCCATACTTATATTCCCTTAGTCATATATAGATTGATGTTGGTAAACCCTCTTTTCTTGTAATACTCTCTAGTACCTATTGCTGTAATAACAGATATCTTTTTAAAACCCTCTCTTAATGATATCTCCTGCGCTATCTCTATCATCTTCTTACCTAAACCTAAATGTTGTGACTCACCACTACTATCCTTACCAATATTTACTACAGTACCATATACATGTACCTCTCTAATCATAGAGGAATCTTTAATCTCATCTATATATCCTTCTTTCTTAGGTATAGATAATCTTAAGAAGGAACATATTTTATCTGTTTCCTTCGTTTTGTAAGAAATGAAGTATTCTTTAGAAACAGATGTATCATATTTAATAGTTTCTAACTCTATATCATCCCATGTAATACTCTCATCCTTAATCTCTCTTTCTCTAATATCCTCTATCCTTTTACCTCTCTTTTTTATCTCCTCCTCCGCTATCTGTCTAAAGTTACTACTCTTGTTTCCAGCTAAGATCTCATTAGAGGGTATATCTCTTACTATTCTTGTTAACCTATTGTATCTAGGAGTGAGTGGTAATATCTCTGTAAACAGTTTAAGTAACTCATCATGTGTATACGGTGTATATTTACCTTCATTGAAATATTTCTCTAATACAGTATTTCTAATTATCGATGTAGGATATATTTTTAATTCATCAGGAGAGTACTCTTTACTCCAAAGCTTTTTAAAATCCTTAATATCTTTTTTTACAGTACTACCGTAAAGATTAGGCATCCAGTGTGCATGTATTTTAAAACCAGCTAATCTAAGTAATTCAAAAGCCTTTTTACTCTCCTTAGTAGTATGACCCCTTAGATTTAAATTTAAAATATCATCATCTAAACTCTGTAAACCAATTTGTATTTTAGTAGCTCCTAATCTCCTAAATCTAATTACTTCTTCTTTAGTAATGTAATCAGGCCTAGTCTCTAATACTAAACCTACATTCCTACATACAGTACTCTCATTAATTCTTTGTACTTCCTCTAACTGTTCCCATGTAACAGTATCTATACCAGAATCATCTTCGTAATTTTTACTTCCAAAGCTATTCATTGCATCAAAACATCTTTTTACAAACCAGATTATATATTTTTCTGGATATACAGAACATGTACCACCAAGAATAATTAACTCAATCTTTTGCGTATTATGTCCAATATCTTGTAATGCCTTAATTCTGTTGTATGTTTGTAAGTATGGATCAAACTCATATGTTAAAGCTCTCTGAGCCCCTGGCTCTGAAGCTATATATGATTTTGGCATATTGGGTTCATTAGGACAGAATATACACATACCAGGGCACATAAAGGGCCTCATGAGTACTGTAACAGTAGCCACTCCAGATTGAGTTCTAGTAGGTTTCATTCTAATTCTCTCTTCTACTTTTTTACTACCTTTAATTTCATTCTTTTCGACTAACTCTTTATATGCTTTTACTAAATCATCATGCCTATACAATCCCTTACCCTCTTTTGGGAATTTTTTTAATATTGTTTGAAGAGTATTTACTCTCCATACCTTAGTATTTTCAATTCTATTAAATATTTCTTTAAAATCATTCATATGATCTAGCTGCTAATATACCTGTACTCCAACAGATTTGTAAATTATATCCCCCTGTAGGACCATACACATCTATTATCTCTCCAGCAAAGTAGAGATTGTTAATTAATTTAGATTTCATTGTAGTAGAATCTATCTCTTTTATATTTACTCCCCCTGCAGTTACAATAGCTTTATCCCATGAGTCTAATTTAATGGGTGTAATTCTAAAATCTTTTAGAAGGTTAACTAGTTGTAACCTTTCCTCTTTGGTAATCTCTGCGACCTTTTTTTCTGGATCAATATTACTTAGTTCTACTACAATGGGAATTAAGGAAGAGGGTAGTAATCTTTTAAGAGAGTTTTTAAATACCTTACCCTTAAGTTTTTCAAAATCTAATCTAACTCTCCTATCTAAAATATCCTTACTTAATGCTGGTTTAAAGTCTATACTTAACTCCACCTTACCTTTTTCAAGTGCATCTCCTACATCTCTAGACATATCTATTATTATCGGTCCACTCATTCCTTCATGAGTAAAGAGTGCTTCACCAAATTTACTTACTACTTTCTTACTATCTTGGTACGCTGTAATTCTTACATTCTCTAGTGAAAGTCCTGCTAATTTCTTAATCCATCTTTCTTTACATATGATTGGTACTAATGCTGGTTTAGGTTCTACTATGGTATGTCCTACTGATTTAGCTAATGTATATCCATCTCCATTAGAGCCAGTAAGTGGGTATGATTTACCTCCTGTAGCTAATATATATCTTTTAGCAGTAAACTCTCCTTTGTATGTAACTACAGATGTAATTTCTCTGTCTTTTACATTGAAACTAAGTACAGAGGTATTAGGTAGTATATCTTCTTGTACTGGTCCATTTAATGCATATATTATATCTACCGCCTTATCACTTTTAGGAAATACTCTGTTTCCTCTCTCTACTTTAAGTTTTACTTTAAGGATATCTTCAAAGTATTTCATTGTGTCTTCTACGGTAAATCTAGAGAAAGGGCCGTAGAGGAATTTGCCATTTCTTTGATATTTGGATATTAAATCCTTTAAATCATGATTAAAGGTAGTTACATTACATCTACCTTTACCTGTTATCGCTATCTTTTTACCTGCTCTTAGGTTTCTTTCAATGATTAGGATATCTTGTCCTAACCTCTTACACTCAACAGCAGCTATTAATCCAGCTGCTCCTCCTCCTATTAATATTGTGTCATATATTTTTTTCATACTTAAGTATTATACCTTAGATGTGTTAAAATACCTGAATAATTTGAGTAGAAGAGATATGCTAGCCAAAAATAAAGAGAAGACATTACTAGTATTTAAACCAGATGTAGTACAAAGACAGATAGTGGGGGAGCTAATATCAAGGTTTGAGAGAAAGGGTTTTAAGATTGTAGGTATGAAGATGTTAATACCTAGTAGAGAGTTAGTAGGTAAGCACTATGAAGATGATGAGAAATATTTAATTGAGACTGGAAACAAAGCTAAAAAGGGAGCAGAGGCTAGAGGTGAAGATACCTCTAATTGGAATGCACTAGAGAGAGGTAGATGGATTAGGGAATCTAATATTAATTACCTTACATGTGGACCAGTAATAGCGTTGGTATTACAAGGCTCAGGTGTAATATTGGGTGTAAGGAAGATGTTAGGAAGTACTAGTCCTGCAGATGGCGATGTAGGTACCATTAGAGCAGATTTCTCTTTGGATTCATTCGCTCTTGCTGATGAACAGGGTAGGGTAGCTAGAACAATGGTTCATGCTTCAGATAGTGAGGAGAATGCACAAAGGGAGATTGGATTGTGGTTTAATGCTACTGAGATATCAGAGTATGAGACTGCAGCAGAGAAAATCTTTTACGATGTTGGTTGGTCTGGATAGATTACAGTTTTAATATAGCTTGTATTAGAGTATCTTTCTCTTTTTTAGAGACTACCTCCTCTTGATTCATATAGTTACTTTCAATTGCTTTACTTTTTCCATCTAAGAAATCTTTTAACTTGATGAAATCCTTCTCTAATGTCTCTCTTAGGGTAGGGTTGTACAGTGCTACAGCAGGATGATACATTGCAAATATTGGTGTATTACTACTGTGTAGATATGCTTGACCATGTACTAAGGATATTTTAAGCTCAGGAAGAAATCTTTCTAGTGCATGTTTACCTAGGGGGACAATAACTTTTGGTTTAAGAAATATGAGCTCTGCATTTACCCATACTCTACAAGCATCTTTCTCTTCTGGTAGGGGATCTCTGTTATCTGGTGGCCTATACTTAACTACATTAGTTACATATACATCCTCTCTCGTATACCCGATTTCTCTTAGTAACTCATCTAGTAGTTTACCTGCTGCTCCTACAAATGGTTTCCCCTGTTTATCTTCATTTAATCCAGGAGCTTCTCCTACAAACACTATTCCAGACTTTGGGGGAGTAACTTCATATACTGGCTGAGTAGCAGTTTTTTTCAACTTACACCTGTTATGTATCGCAAAATATTGGTGTATCTCTTTTAGACTTTTAAATTCCTCAATCCTCATACCCAATTATATACGAAAAAAGCTAGGAGGTCTGTCCCACATCTGTCCCTCCGGAAACGCCTTGGAACAAGACCTTTTGACATTCTCCAACCTTTTTCGGAAACCGTTCCAACCCAAAAACAGCCCAAGTATGGTTCGAAAAGCTCGAAAGAGGTACAGATTTGGGGGTCTGATCTAGGACATACCTTCGTACATATTTTTGATGTATAATCGGGGTATGAAAAAGTTAGAACACAAAGTCGATGTGTTTACAGGAATAAGGCCAACACACGGTCTTACAATTGCTAACGTAATTGGTTCTGTACATACAATTGTTACATTACAAAAAGAAAAAGAGGTTGGAAGACCCATGGTTTTTGTTGCTGACTTACATGCACTAACAGACCATACACCAAAAGATACACAAAAGTATGTATTAGATGTAGTTAAAGATTACATTGCACTAGGTTTAGATCCTAAAGAGTGTGATATCTTTGTACAATCTCAGTTGATAGAGGAGATAGCTGAGTTAAATATATATCTTTCGAGATTAGTTACAATATCAGAACTACTAAGAGTACCTACCC
Organism: Patescibacteria group bacterium; assembly: GCA_036733605.1. Classification (GTDB taxonomy): domain Bacteria; phylum Patescibacteriota; class Dojkabacteria; order SC72; family SC72; genus JAVEVH01. Next base: position 4,754 of record DAINAD010000011.1, read on the forward strand.
TTAAGGAAAAGATTAAAAAAGATATGGATGTATCTAATGCTTCAGTATTACTAGCAATGTATCCCATTATGATGGCATCTGATATCCTCTTACAACAATCTAAGTATGTACCAGTAGGAGATGATCAGGTAGCTCATGTAGAGATAGCGAGAGATTTAGCAAGGAAGTTTAACAAAGTATTTGGAGAGACAATACCTGTTCCTAATGTACTCTCTTTAGGTAAACCAGTAAGGATTAAATCCTTAGTAGGTGGTGGTAAGATGAGTAAAACAAATCCTTCAGGAGCGATATTAATAGATGATGATATTAATATTTCTTTAGGGAAAGTAAAGAGAGCACAAACAGCTTTCGCAGGTGAGATGTCTGAGTCTTTAGATTCATTGATTAAGATTGGTAAATTTGTTTCTGATGAGGAAGAGATTAAACATATTGATGACATTATGATTAAACATATGAACGGAGAGAATGTAATGGGTGAATTAAAGGGAGTAATTAATGTGGCATTAGAGAGGTACTTAAGAGAGTTTCAAGCCAAAAAGTCCAAAATCTCAGATTTAGAAATACAAGAAGTTATTAAAAAGGGTGGAGAGGTAGCAAAGCAAAATGCAAAAGAAACCATTAAAGCAGTAAGAGAAGCAATGGAGTTAAAATATATCTCATAGTTATTTTACAAAAGTTAAGTAAACTGATATGATTACTTACTTTTACATATGTCAACAGAACTAGAAAGACCAAGTCCTGCCCAATTAGATATACAGTATCCTGTTAAAGAAATCTTTGAGAATTTACCAATAGAGTATCCCCAAGTGTATAGAAATATTCCATTAGAGGTTGATAGCTCTCTTAAGCAAGTTATAGTGCTTACAGGGTTCTCTGGTGCAGGAAAAGATACTGTATTAGATCCAATAGTAGAGAGTAAAGAAGCATATCAAGTTATTACTGCTACTTCTCGTAAAAGAAGTGAAAAGAATGAGGCGGCAGATAAATATATATGGATGAGAGAAAGAAAAGAGGATGAGAGTATTGATCTCTACTATGAGAATCTTATTAAAGAGTATGATTTAATAGAGAAGGATCCTCATTACAGTGGTTTGTATGGATTACCAAGGAGTTCTCTTTTAAAACAGGGTGTTGGTATGCCAGTAATTAGGGTTGATATAAATGGGGTAGTTAATCATAGGAGAGATTTATCAAGTAAAGGTTTTCAGCCAGTAACAGTTGCGGTTATGCCTGATTCATGGGGACAGCTTTATAATGCAATTATAGGTAGAGGGAGAGAGTGTGAGGAGAAAGCTATAGAAAGATTTTATGAAGATGTAGCTAATGTAGAATTGTATAGAGAGAATATTAATTACTTTATACATAACAGTAGATTTAGTGATATTGAGGGTGTAACTGGTTTAGATTTGTCTGTTGATGGTTTGAGATATTTAGTATCTAAATATCAAAATCATTAGGTAATCCTAACTCTTTCATTTGTATATCAAATACCTCGATTGCTTGTTCAACACCTAGTGCATTTGCAGTCCAATCTCCTCCCATACATATATCGTGATATTTTTCTTTGTAAAAAGTTTTTAGAATATCCTCATCCTCTTTACATATATTCCATTTAGGGTAGAAACAATCATACTCATTTAATGGACTAGCATCTAGTAATTCATGCATACAGAAGAATTCTGCTTTAATACCTCTCTCCTCGCAATATTTATTTACTCTAATACATCCTTGATATGAGGCATACACAGATACAAATACAAACTTTTCAATATTTTTAAATTTCTTTTTTAAATCATCTACAGCAGCTATTAAATTCCTACCACCAGCTATAGAGTCATACAGTATTCCAATTTTAATATCATCATGTATCTGTTTATTTTTTTCTTCTGGTATATCTATTCTGTAACTACATACTCTACCACTTACTCCCTTTATCCCTTTCTTATCTTTTACATGGTGAACATCCATTACTGCATACAATCTTGATTCAAATCCACTACCAAGGAATGTATTTAAAAATGGAGATTGGGCTATGGGTTCTCTAATTAGCATTGCACTTAGTGCTTGTTTTTGTGGTATATATGTATGATTAATTGCTTTTTTAAATTCCTTTGTACCCGCTATTGTATATGTAGCAGCACATAGCTCTAGAACTCTTTTCATACCTAAATGTAATCTAGCAGGTATGAGTGTACCATCTTCTTTAGTATGTGCAATTATTAATGATCTAGTCTCTTCAGATTGTATTACATTAATATGTATATCATTAATATATTGAAATACTTTAAAAGAGGAGGGGGCTTTAATATATGGGGTTTGTACAGTATCTTCTGAGGTTTTCTTCCAAGTAATTGGCATAAAAAGTGTATATATACTTACTTGGAATTAGATTGTATATGAAATGGGCAGTATGGTCAATTAGCCTAATTTCTCGGTATTAGAACTCTCTTCATTAAATCTCTCTTTTTCTTCTGTATAAAGATCTACTAGCTCAGAGTACTCTTCAAAAGTCATATTTATGTGCTGAGCATTTAACTCCATTCCTTTCTTCAAATCCTCTTCATTAATTATCCCATTCTTCTCAAACTGTTTCATATTAGCACTTGCTATTACAGTATGTGCAACTCTATGATCTTCATTTTTTTTAAAGAAGTTAATATTTGGTTTCTTTGGTTTTCCTGGATACCATTTATCATACCCATGGGGATTGTATTTCATTGGTGACATATATTTAACATTCTTATATTAATAGGGGACATTATACTACAGAAATGGCTTAGTAGCAATATCTTTAGGATAGCTAAGACTCTTTTTCAACTTTGATTTCCTCTTCCCCAAAACTCTCTACTAAGAATGATATTGTGTTAAAATCTAAATCTGTTTCCTTGGTACTTAAGGCTATAGAGTATTCATAGTCAGATTTAGTTAAAACACCCTCTTTGTAAAGGTCATGTATTGTTTTAAGATTATCAAGCATATCTTTTTCCTCTGGAGAAAGTTGGAAGTCTAATTTACGAGGTTTTAATGAATCAGTATCATTAATATATTCCATACCAAAGGTTAAGAATTTATTATTATGATTATACTTAGAATATTTTACTATATCAATTCCAAGTTCTTCTTTTCTTCTCTTTCAGAAACTAACTCAGAGGTTTTAATTAGTAATTCCTCTACTGTCATATCTACTGATTGGGCATTTCTTTCTAAGGAGTATTGATAGTCTTTTTGAGTAAAGACACCTAACTCTTTATTCTCTTCTGATTTTATAACAGCCTCTAAAGTTTTTATTAATCTCATATGGTTATACAAAAAAATACAATCTTCTAATTCCTCGGAAGTTAGTTCTAAGTGTTGAGCATTTCTCATTAAACCGTATGTATACTCTTCATTCGTAAAAATATGCTTATTTCTCCAATGTAATATTCTGCAGGTAGTTTCTATGTAATTGAGAATAGTGGAGTCTACACCCCTTCTATTTTTACCTACTTCTACACTCTTTACTTTCTCTCCATTAACATTTTCTCCATTTTTACTTTTTAAAGTAAATACCTTTCCTTCTATTAAATCTTCTTTTGTTTTATTTACTCTTTCAAAAAGAGGAGTCTTTCTTTTTCTTTTATCTAATTCTAGTTCTAAGCCCATATTTATATCTTTAATATTTAAAGAATATGATTATACACTATGGGGGGAACAGATGCCTATATTTTTGATATGATATTAGGATATGAATGGAATTACTCTAGAGCATACAAAGGAGAGAGTAAGAGATGCTAAGGCATTTCTTTTTGATTTTGATGGTACATTGGTTAACTTAGACAAACTGAATGTAGATTCCTTTAGTATTGTTTTTAAGGAGATGTTTAATCTAGAGTTTACTAGAGAGGATTTTATGAAATATATATCGGGTAGGGGTTCTAAAAATGGTTTAGTAGAATATTTAGGTGTAAATGGTATTAAAGATTTTTCAGCAGAGGAGATTAATACAATGTTTTACAAAAACAAAAAGAGATTGATAGAGGAGAGAATGGATGAGGAGATATATCTAATGCCAGGAATAGAGGAATTTCTAAAACAGTATTCTAGTATGGGTAAGAAGACACTTGTAGTTACATCTTCAAGAGAGGAGCATGTAGAGAGAATGTTGAGTCATTTCAAAATATTTAAGTATTTCGAAAAGGTGATAGATAGGAGTATGGTAGTTAGGGGTAAACCAGATCCACAGGCTTTCTTAAAGGGTATTGAATATACTGGTTTTAAAGCAGAGGATTGTATTGCTTTTGAAGATTCTTTTTACGGTTTACAATCTGCTAAGGGTGCACAGTTGTTTACCATTGGTATTTTAAATGATGGTTGGAATGAAGATTTTGTATATCATTTAGCTGATTTTGTCGTAAAAGATTACACACAGTTGTTAAATTCCTGAAAAAGACTTTGCTAAGGAGACACTGTGATAGACACATATGTGCCTCCTTAGCTTAATCAGTGGATATATTACCAATACTTTATTGTATTCCAGTTCGGACGAGCCATAATGGCTATTTCTGTTCCGTCTGTTTCCTGTACGACAATTTTTTTTAATAGAGAATCCTTACCTTCTTGCTGATTAACTGGTTCTATACCAGAGATTTCTGATATATAGTCAATCAAAGCTTTTGGATCGGAGGTTGCAATGTCCCAATGAAGAGAACAGCTTGGACTTCGTGTTGAGTATAGGTGTTCTATCCAAAATTTCCCATTTGGGGAAAGCTTAGAATGTACTTTCACAAACCACCTTTTTGTATCAGAGAAATGTAAAGGTATTGATTTACTTGTAAACTTTGTCATACACCTAGCCGTCGCTTCAACGCATTCACTCTCTGAGGGATATGAGAAACCAGCGTGATGGAATCTTACATCGTTATGTAAACAATACATTAAGAGAGCAGAGAGAATTAAATCTACCTTATGATTACTCCATGCAGAGCATGAAACAATGTAATCATCTTCTCTTAATCCACCTTCATATGGACAGCCATGGGGAAAATTAGGAATAGGAGTTTTCGATATCCCTTCCTTTTCTCCTTTCGCTAGAAGAGTGTAGGCCATCCAAGATCCGTACAGTACAGATTCTGGATTTTCGCCAGTACCCCCCGCCCAGCGAGTTAAGATAGATTCAACATTGTATCCTGAACTATCTGCTTTCATAAGTGTAACGTATGTAGGAGTCGATGAAGCTTTAAACATTAGATCTGCTATTAGAAAAGAATTCTCAAACAAAGTACTCACTTTAACCTCCAATATTATTATATTTTCCACTGATTATTAAAGAACAGTACATTATACTACGACTATCTAATAATTTGATAGATGAAGCAATTAACCTTGTATTAAGGCATATTAATAATATTGTTGTGAAAGACTATTCTTTTTTTGCTTTTTTAACAGTTTTCTTTTTAGCAGGTTCTTTCTTCTCTACCTTCTTTTCTTCAATGTTCTTTTTAGGAGCTTTCTTTTCTACAGGTATAGTTTTAACTTCAAGAGCTAATACAATTTTTTCTAATTTCTCAATTATTAAATCTAGCTTTTCACTTTGCATGTTATTTCCACTTCCTTTACTTTCTCCATCATGAGAGTTACCTCTCTTTTCAAAACAACTAC
>DAINAD010000012.1:0-9894 GCA_036733605.1 Patescibacteria group bacterium
GTTTAGCTATAAATCCCCAGTGTACACCCTGTATATTCCTAGTAATATTATCTCTAATAAACATCTGTGCACTATTTATTCCCGTTTTAGTTAAACCAAAATCTTTAATATCCTTGTTAGTAACATATGTAAAAGACATATCTTTTTGTATATGAATATTTTGTATATATATCTTTATGGGTAATAGAGAATCCGCAGGTAACTTACTATTCCTATACTCAAAATCTTCTACATCTAATTCATATATACCTCTTAATTTAGCCATTAGCTCATATGTATGAGGCTTAGCATTCTCATACAGAAATCTCCCTGTATCAGTGATAATCCCTATTTGTCCTAACATAGAGATTTCTTTTGTAATTTTGTAATTACCTTTTACCTTCATACAGAAATCTAATACCTGTTCTGTAGCAGAACTCATATTGTTGTTAATGGTAACATCAGCCTTACTCTCTACTGTGTCATGATGATCTATTACACCAATCTTAGCCTTTGTAGTTAAGTGTATTGTATCTTGGTCTGTTACACACATATCCCATCCAGATGAGTCTGTTAATATTATTAACTCTTCATTTGTTTCATCTATTTTACTTGCTACCTGTATCTCATGCATAAAGGGAATATTTTGTGTAGGAGATTGTCTAGCTTTAAAAGTTACTGTCTTTTTAGGATAGTAGGTATTAAGAAATTTCTTAAGTATTAAACCACTAGCAAAAGCATCAAAATCAGGTCCTTTATGCGTAAGTATTAATATATTCTGAGATTTCTTAATCAAACTATGTAATTTCCTATACTCCTTTTTCATATCACCCAGTATATCAGATATGTAAAAGGTCTGTCCCACATCTGTCCCCATTCTTTTACAAAAAACAGGGAACCAACGGCAATCTTTCTTGCTAACCATACCGTTTTAGAAGAAACAAAAAGTTTGGAAAAGGGAGAAGTATTGCCTACATATCTTGTACGTTGGGCAGACCAGAGGGACAGATCTAGCTCTGTCCCCTGTTGTATTGGTAACAGAATATAATATAATAAGGGTGATAGATATAATATTTTTACAGTATATAGATGATTGATATTAAAAGAATAGTAGAAGAAAGAGAGGTAGTAGAAAAAGGGTTGTTAAAGAGAATGAATAGGGAGGACTTACACTTAGATGAAATAGTAACTTTGTATGAAAAGAAAAGAGAGCTTCTTAAAGAGTTTGAAGCTAAAAGAGCTCAGCAAAACAGTTTTAATGATAGGATGGCTAATACTCAAAAGGGAAGTGATGAGTTTAATACCTTAATATCAGAACTTAAGACCTTGTCATCTAAAGTAAAGGAGTTAGAGAGTGAGGTAAGTGATATAGAGAAAGATTTAAATGATCTATTAGAAGTACTACCCAATATCCCTGATGAAGATGTAGTAGCAGGTGGAAAAGAAGCAAACGAAGTGATTAAAACCGTAGGTGAGAAACCAGTATTCAAATTCGAAATAAAAGATCATGTAGAGATAGGTAAAGAGTTAAAACTTTTTGATTTTGAAAGAGCTACTAAACTCTCAGGTAACAATTTCTCTATGTATACAGGTATGGGAGCTAGATTAGAGTGGGCATTACTTAACTACTTTATCGATGAACATATTCAAGATGGATATGAAATGGTATTACCTCCACATATAGTGGGTAGGGAATCAGGGTATACTGCTGGACAGCTTCCTAAGTTTGAAGATGATGTGTATTGGTTAAAAGATGAGGAGCAGTTTTTAATACCTACTTCAGAAACATCTCTTACTAATCTATTTAGAGATGAGATATTAGAGGAGAAAGATTTACCTAAAAAGTACTTTGCATATACCCCTTGCTATAGAAGAGAAGCTGGTAGTTATAGAGCTAATGAGAAAGGATTGATTAGGGTACATCAGTTTAACAAGGTAGAGATGTATCAATTTACAACTAAAGAGAGTAGTGAGAAAGCATTCGAAGAATTAGTATCTAAAGCAGAGAGATTAGTTGAGGGATTAGGACTACATTACCAAGTTAGTAAGTTAGCAGCAGGGGATTGTTCTGCAGGAGCTGCTAGGACATATGATATCGAGGTATGGCTTCCTGCAATTGGTCAGTACTATGAAGTTAGTTCTATATCCAATGTTCGTGAATATCAATCAAGAAGAGGTAATATGAGGTATAGACCAAGTAAGGGAGAAAAGACAGAATATTTAAGTACCTTAAATGCTTCAGGTTTAGCAACAAGTAGATTAATGGTTGCCCTTATCGAAACATATCAACAAGAGGATGGTTCACTAGCTATTCCTCAAGTACTACAAAAGTATATGGGTGTAGATAAAATAGAGAAGAAGTAATATATGAGTTACTTTCTAGGCTTTGTTCCAGAAAAAGAATCAAAAGAGAAAATAGGGAAGGTTGTAGGTGAGATAAGTATGATGTTTGATGATTTTGATATTCCTGTTAGATGGGTTAAACCTAAAACATTTCATATTAGTTTGTATTACTTAGGAGAAAGATTTTCCTTTTTAGCTAGATTCATTCTAGGAAGGAAGATGAAGAAAGTAGAGTTTAAAAAAATTAATGTATCATTTGCTACTGTTAAAGTAGGTATATCAAGAAACTATAAAGAGTTGGTATATTTAGAATTAAAAGATGGAGGAGAAGAGATGAGGGAATTACTACTTCAATTAAGAAACAAATTAGGTGGTAAAGATACTAGTATGTTTGTACCTCATCTAACTATTGGAAGAATTAGTAAAGACTTATCACAAGAGGAGTATAGAAATGTAGCTAAGGATATCTCTAGAGTATCTAAAAAATTAAAACTAGATGAGATTGAGTTTACTGTAGATACAATATATCTAATAGAGAGTAAGGATGGAGATTACTCTTTTAAGATGAAATTTGAAGCTTTGTAATATATATCCTCTTTATTATTAATCCATATACTATTCTTATTTCTCTTAAACCAAGTTTTTTGTCTTTTTATATATGAGAGAGTATTTCTGTATATATCTTCTTTCACCTGTTCTAATGTTTTTTCTTTATCAAAATACTCTTTAAATTCAATATACCCTATACTATTCATCCCTTTATCTTCATAGGTATAGCCTTTTTTTGAAAGAGAGATATTTTCTTCAAGTAAACCCTCTTTAAACATTCTCTCTATTCTTTCTTCTACTCTTTTTTCTAATATCTCTTTCTCAATATCTAATACAAAATATATACTGTTTAACATATCCCCTTTTTTATGAGTACTCCCTTTCCTTTGTATAGCTCTTATTAATCTATGCTTATTCTCTCTATCACTTTCATTCATATTAGGGAGATACTCTTTAGCTAACTCTTTGAGTTCCTCAATACTTTTAGATTGAAGAGTAGTATCTATATTATGGTTTTTACTTAGTATGTAATTAAATACAACACTATCTATATACAATCCACTACCTCCTACTAATATTGGAATACCTTTTTCTTTTTTAAGAATATCTTTAACAGCTAATTGATAATCAAAGAGAGTGAAGCTATCTTTAGGATCTACAAAATCATAGAGGTAATGTTTAATACCATCTATTGTATATTCTGAGTTTTGAAATACAGGTTTAGCAGTACCTATATTTAAATATTTATATACCTGTCTAGAATCTCCATTAATGATATATCCATTTATCTTTTTTGCTAAAGTAATGGCAATATCTGATTTACCTGATGCAGTTGGACCAGCTATTACAATTATCTTACCGTTGTAATCTATCATTTGAGAATATATTTAGAGATTGCGTATGTAGACCATACTGCTATTACTGTTGAGAGAATGGATATTGAAACGACTACCTCTGTTTGTACAGAGAGAAAGAGTAGTGTAGATGATCCAAGTAGAAGTAAAAAGATTGTTTGTTTTATTGTATCACTGTAATATTCTTTTCTTACTGAAGATATCTTAAATCCTTTACTATTTCGCTTAGAGATATAGTATCCGATTAAGGTACCTAGATTAGAGAGTATTAAGATATATGTAATTAGAGGTATCATTTTAAATATCTCAAATATCTCTATTTTAAAAATGGTATTTACAATATATATACCTATTAAATTTGAAAGTGTTGCTACTGTAAAAGAGAGTATTGAAAGTATTAAGATTTTTTTCTCTTTTGTAGAGAAGTATATAGTTAGTATTGATACTGTAAATATTAGTAAGAGATATGCTAACTCTATATTGATTTCATACTTACTCCAACTGTTACTTATATTTTCAAAAAGGTTCATAGCTTTAATGATTTTCTTACGTTATCTAAATAGTATTTACCTATATACAAAGAGATATTACTTAGGATTATTAATATTAGTAAGTCATATGCAAAGATTTTTATATATCCAGAACCCATTAATATACTTATACTAGATATTAATGAGAGTAATACTGTTATTATCATTTTAGATTCTAAATTCTCAGCGATTAACCTTATGATAGCGACTACGGTTATTACCTCTAAGGCTAATATGAATATATCGGTAGGGGTTTCTGAAATCTTTAGATATGCTATCCATGTAGATATTGTAATTACTGTTGATATCCCAGAGAGTAGTAATGTATCTTTAGGTGTTTTATTTATTATCAAAAGGTATAGATATATTAATACTACTGCTACTAATATACCCTCTGTTAATTTTATGTAATCTATCTCTGCGATATCTATGTTTAATTCTTTCTCATCTACGGCAGTATATGATATAGGCATCTGTCCTGAGTTATACAGTATGCTTATAGCTTGAGCATACTTCTCTTCTGTTGAAGATACTGGTACTGCAAATAGAGATTGGTCTGTTGGTATTTGTACTGGTGTTACAAATTCATCTAAAGCAACACCTACTGTCTGTCCTGCATTATCTTCTAAGAAAGTTTTCCATTCATTACCCCATGGCCATGTTTTAAAGAGAGCAAAGTAAGAGTATTCATTATTAGAATTTTTTAATTGTGTAATATATACATTCCTAAATGAAGATCTAGTAAATGGAGTAAGGTCGTAATTTTCTAAAAGATATGGAGCTATAACATCCTCTGGATTATCAAAATCTATATCTGCTTTCCTAGTAACAATATTTACCAAAAATGGAGTCTTAATTAAACTATCTACTACATCAATATCTTTAGAGGTTTGTACAGTTAATTCTAAAAAGTTTGTATCTCCCTCTTTAGAAAGATTAAGTGAAGATTCCTCTACGCCTATCTTCCTAAGTCTTTTTTGTAGTATGGATTTAACCTTATCTATATCACTCTCTATCCTTATGCTCTGAGATGTATCTAACTGAAGTTTATACTCTTTAGACCAGTAGTAATCTTTTTTTGTTATTAAATCGTATGTAGCGGATGAAGTAACTCTCTCAGTAAGAGGTAGAGATATTAATACAAGAGCTAGTATAAGGGAGCTTATTAATACAGAGAGAATATATTTAAAAAAACTACTTAGATTAATCTTTTTTAACTTGATCTTTGGAACTTTCATAGTGTTAGAGTAGGTCGGTATCTTTACCAAGTACAATTATTTTATCTTTTCTTAAAACATTCATTAAGATAGGATCCTGTTTCTTTTTACCAAATTCGAAATCTTCTACTTTCATAGCTGCGAATTTAATAGGTCTTCCCAATTCTTTTTCTAATGAACTTACTGCGCTAGAAAGGTCTCTTATTTTCATATCACCTATAAAGAGCATATCTATATCTGTCGGCTCTTCTGTTTTTTCTTTAATAAATGCTTCTGTAACTATTGCTACCTTAATATTTTCGATAGGGGAGAGAGTTTCGTAGAGGGTTTTTCCTGTTTTAGACTCTTTAAAAAACATTCCTCTTAATTCCCATATTATTGGGCATTTCTTATTGACGGTATACATTATCTTATTCCCATCTTTAGTAGAGTAAAGAATATCTGCCTTTTTAAGATTTAGTAACTCTCTTCTTACAGCATTAATCTCCTCACCTAATTCTCTAACAAGGCCTCTAACATGGTATGACTTATTTATGTCTGCCATGTATTTCTCTAATACTCTAATTCTAACTTTCGATATGAATAAACTCTTAAGCATGTGCCCTAATATATATAATATTAAATAGGCCTTCTAGGCCATGGGGCAATTTATTGCTCAATTATATCAAATTTTCCGACAGAGCGAGAGATTACTGTAATCCATACTCTTCCTCTATTAAATTGGATATCTTTTCCATCCTTGTCATAGAAATTTGTCCTATCTGTTCTTGATTTCTTTTCCCATGTACCAGTTATAATCTTTCCATCAATTAAGTATGTGGCTTTACCCTCTCCTATGGTAGCCTGTATAACTCTGCCTGCAGAGTCATATGATGGAGTGTATGTAGTTTCTTGAATTACAATATTTTTAGCATATACCTGAGTATTTGTTTCTTGATCTATATCTATCTTTCCACCAGTTTGTTTAAAGTAAGAGTTACTCTTATGATCATATGTCCATATTACATCGTATGCACCTGAGTTATTTAATCTCTGATGGAATACAATTTTAACCTTCGTTTGTAATCCTCTCTCATCAGAACTTAAATCTCTTTTAAAGCTCCAACTCTCTATCTTAGGCATACTATCCCAATTCACTTTTTTAGCATACTCCCAAGCAGTAAGAATGGAGGAGTACTCATTGTGAGGGGCATATCTCCTACCATCATTCCATCTCCATGCTCCAAGGGTAGCAATATTTTTAATATTGTAAAGATATATATTCCCACATGCATTTGTTCTAGGGTCTGTTGTAGATGCACAACCATCGTAGATGTATATGGGGTCATATGGACTTAACCATTCTAGATAGTACTGTCTTGCACTTCTAATAGGTCCTACCTTTTTAGGAGCTTCACTCCAAAAGATAGCTAAATATCTTGTAATACCAGACTCTACTAAAGTCTCATATACTACATCCGCACTATTTAATCCTGATTGAGGTCTAGCAACAGAATGGTTATTAATCATTACAGCAACAGGTCTTTTACTACTTAAATCCTTTATCTCAGTTTTAGTAAAAAGTTTTCCATTTATTGGACTAGGTTCTGTTTTAGGTTCTGCTGGAATGGGTATGGGTAAATCAGCAAGAGGTTGAGTAACAGAGAGTGATACTAGGTACTCACTATTTAAATTTACTAACTCAGATGGTTTTTTGTACGGTCCACTTTTGTATATACCAAAGTAAAAGAAAGTAACAATTCCAAGTACTAAAGATATACCTATTATTAACAGTATTACTAATTTCTTCCTTATCAAAAACTCCTTTAGATTGAATTTCTTCTTAGGTTTAGTAACTTCAGTAAGAGGTGGTACTTGTTGTATTGTATCAGAAGGTGTTGTTACTATATTCTTACTCTTTTGAGTTATTTTTTCCTTCTTCTTGTTCTTTTTACTATCCGATATATTTATCTCTTTGGGCATAATATAATTTAACACTTGTAGGAAAGAATGTTAATTCTTTTTATGAAATACTTACTGTGCTAATATATTGATATATTAATTAAGTAAAAATACAATGAAAAAGAATATGTTTCTTTACTTGTTAGTAATACTACTTAGTGCAGTACTACTATCTGGGTGTACTAAAAAAGAAGAAGAGGTAATAGATGAAACAGAGGATACTAGTAATGAACAAGAGGAAGAAAAAGAAGAGGAGGTAGTAGAGGAAACTGATTTAGGATATTTAAGTAATCCAGATGATTTTAAAAAGGTTAAACAGGTTTTAGGTGAAGATGGTGATTATGAATCTGAGATAGTTAGTATAAAGGAGTCTTCGGAGGAAGGATACCATGAGTTTGATTTTTCTGTTCTACCTAAAGAAGCAGGGACATCGATTCCTTACTTTACAGTAGAACCTATGTATGAAAAGGGTGTAATAAGGGTTACAATTAAAAATATTGTATCTGATAGTACAGGAATTACTCATCAGAATGGTTTGAGTGTTGATGAAGGTGCAATAACTGGTTTGTATAGGGTTATTACTTCTTTAGAAAATACTAGGATATATGATATTGGTGTGTTAGCGAATAATGCTTTCTCTGTAGATGTAACAGATGATGGAGATGGGTGGATTTTCTTTGTAAAGGTTGCATACGATACATCATATAAAGCTCCTACTGTAGATTACGGTAGTACTCAGTTTAGTAGTGATGAGCAGAGTATAGAGGGTATGACTGCAGATGAAGGAGCAAAGATTACTACATACTCATACAGTGTTACTGGTGGTGTATTAAAATTCGTGTATGCAGTAGCTAGTGGTGCTTCAAATCCAATACCATCTGTAAATGCTAAGTATGATGATGGGGGTATGTTAGTAGTTACTTTCCAATCTCTTGATTCAGACAAAGTATCTACATGGGGTAGTACAATTTCTCTTCCAAGTGGAGTTAGTGCATTGGTAAGTAGATCGGGTGAAACCTCTACATACAAGTTTGGTGGTATTAGTGGTAAGAAACAATTTAAACTAAGTGCTACACAAAGTCCTAATCAAGTAATAGTTGAGATTACACTCTAAAATGATAACCAGAGAACAGGCTTTAGAGCTATTAAATAAGTATGTACAGACTCCTTGGTTAAGACTTCATATGAGAGAGAGTGAAGTCATTATGATTGGTGTTGCTAAAGAGTTAAAGGAAGATGAGTATATATGGGGATTAAGTGGTTTACTTCATGATTTAGATTTTGATTATGTAAATAAAGATCCACAAAGGCATGTAATAGAGTTTGATATTCTTTTAGAAAAAGAAAATCTTAAAGTGGGTGAAGATATCCCCATTGATGTATATCACGCTATTAAATCTCACTATGAAGATCATCCAGATATTAAAGAGAAAAGAGAGAGTAAGATGGATTTTGCTCTAGGAGCTGGTGAAAACCTAAGTGGTTTTTTAGTAGCTTGTGCATTAGTTCAACCAGATAAAAAGATTAGTAGTGTAGGTATAGATTCTGTATTAAAGAAATTAAAGAAGAAAGATTTTGCTAAGGCAGTAAATAGGGAATATATCTATGATATAGAGAAGGTGGGTATATCTTTAGAAAGATTTATAGAGATTGCATTAATAGAAATGAATAGTATTGCTGATGAAATAGGGCTGTAAAGTTAAAAGATTATCATTATCCTTTTTTATCTACAAACCTTATCTCTAAATCTTTTCCTAATGCATTAGCAATCTTTATTAATTTATCAATTGAGACATTCCTTTTTCCTGTCTCTATTTTACTAATAGTACTGCGAGGTATTCCTGATTTAATAGAGAGAGTATCTTGTGTTAAATCAAAGCTTTCTCTTAACTCCCTTATCTGTCTTAGAGCAATTCTTTCCTGAATTCTTAGGTCTTGTTTCTCTATCTCTTTTTCAGTAAATATCTCTTTCCTAGCCTCTTCCCAAGGTATTAATATTGGTTTTTTCATTTTAGTATAAATTAATTTTAGTTCTCCTCTTAACAGCTTTTTGTATTTCTCTTAGAGGTGTTTTTTGAGTTTTCTTTTTAAAAGCAGAGAGAATTACAATATAATCTTTTTTGTAGTAGTAGATACATCTATATACTCCGTTAAGTCTTACTCTCAACTCAAAAAGATCATATCCTGAGAGTTTTCTACTTTCGGGATAAGGTAAAGATCCCAAAGAACTTAATTCTCCAAACAGTTCATCAAAAGAATGTCTTACTAATTTTGGGAATTTAAAGAGTTCCTTTTTAGCATTATTTTCGATAAATATATTCTTGGAATACAATTGTGCCATATATGTTACACAGCGTCAAGTTATATGTCATATTGTATAAATTAAGAATTAAATATTACTGAAAAGTTTAGTATAATATCTTTTACGGGGTGTAGTTCAGATGGCTAGAATGCTTGCATGGGGTGCAAGAGGTCGCTCGT
>DAINAD010000013.1:0-9755 GCA_036733605.1 Patescibacteria group bacterium
AAAGATAGAGTTAATGGTTGTCCTGAGGTAGATCCTCCAATAGTTACACTCAACGCAGGACATGTTGTTACAACCTCTGGATATACTTTTAAGACAACAGCTGGAGCAGAAATCCTTTGTAATAAACAGGCTACAATCCCTGTAGAGGCTGCTGAGATAGGAGAGCAGTATAATATTTCAGATGGTAAACCTTTTACAGTACAAGGATATACTGAAGATGTATATTCTGAAGGGGAGGTCGCTGGTTTAAATAGTGAGGCCTTTACTGGGGGTAGTAAAGAGGAGTATACAGTTTTGTCTCAGCTTGATGTAGATAATGCTGTAGAGCAGTTAAGTACTACTGCAATAGAAGAGGTTAAATCAGATTTAAGAGATATGGATCAGGCTTGGGAAATAATAGAGGATACTATTCTTAGTGAAGTAGATCAAAAGAGTATAAAAACAGATAAAAAAGTAGGGGAAGAGGCCGAAACCGTCAATCTAGATTTAACAATAAAGGGTAGTGCTACATACTATTCAACTACTGGTTTAACAGAAGCATTAACCCAGTTATTAAGAGATAGGGCAGAAGAAGATAATCTTTTTGAAAGTGATAATGATTTAGAGCTAGTACTTGGAGATGACTTAGATATAGATATCTCAGTAGAAGAAAGTGCTAAAGATACTGTTAAGATAAAGATAGTAGCTAAGAGTAAGATAAAGCCTAAGATAGATAAGACTGAATTAGAGAATACTTTAAGAGGTATGTCATGGGAAGAGGGTAAAAAGTATGTAGATAACCTTAACTATGCTGAAAGAAAATCTGATATTACATTTACTCCTACCAACTATCCAACATTCCTAAAAAGGTTCCCTGATAGAAGAGGGGGAGTAATGATTACAATCGTAGATTTTGATGTAGAGAAGTAGTCTTTTAATTACTTCAATTTATTGGTAAAATGGCGTGTTTATGTACCCGTAGCTCAATCGGATAGAGCAATTGCCTTCTAAGCAGTAGGTTGTCGGTTCGATTCCGGCCGGGTACACCACACTGGAGAGATGCCTGAGCGGTCGAAAGGACACGCTTGGAAAGCGTGCGTATGAGAAATCGTACCGTGGGTTCGAATCCCACTCTCTCCGTTTCTCAATATACCTTCCATACTATATATCTGATACAATTACTAAGTAATTCTATCTACTGCCTAATATGCTTAATCTAATATTAATAGTAGTATCACTAATCTTAATAATAAAGATGGCTGATATCTTTGTAGATCAAGCAACCTCACTTTCTAAGAAATTAAAGGTAAGTGGATTCTTCGTAGGTTTCTTACTCGTATCTTTAGGTACCTCTCTACCTGAATTAGCTACCTCTCTATATTCCACACACGTTGGACATCCTGAGATAGCGATCTCTAATGTAATAGGGAGTAATATAGCTAATATACTCTTAGTCTTAGGCTCTTTAGCACTATTTAGTAAATATCGATTAAAAAGTATAGATGTAAATTTTAATATCCCTCTCTTACTCTCTGTAACCTCTGCTACACTTCTAGTAATAGCTATTAACAGCTATATCATTACCCCCTTTGTTGGAATCATCCTTCTGCTTGTATTCTTAATATCTGCATATTTAATTAATAGGAGTAATCATACTAATAATATAAAGAGCACTACTAAATTTAATATGTTGTTTTTAATAGGTTCCATTGTACTGCTAGTAATCTTTAGTAAAATTTGTGTAGATAACATATTGGTATTTGCTAATCAATTAAATATCCCTGAGGTATTAATAGGATACTTCTTACTAGCTTTTGGTACCTCCTTACCAGAATTTGCAACTCTATACTCTTCTTTGAAAAAAGGACGTGAAGATGTAGGCTTAGGAAGTATCATTGGTTCTAATATGTTTAATCTCCTCTTTATACTAGGTAGTACCTCATTACTTTCATCATTAGATCTAACTGGTTTTAAGATAGAGATACTGTTTGTTTTAATAGTGACAGTACTATTACTAATCTTTGGAATAATAGGGAAGAAGAATTTAATAAGTAAGAGAGAAGCAATTATGTTACTTTCCTTTTACTTACTCTTTGTTTTAATACAGATATTAAGAAGTATATAGAGATATATACAATATTAATCTCAAGTGATATCTTTTAAATATGTTAGATTTAATTGGAATAATATATTTTACACTCTCTACACTCTCTCTTTTGGGTATATTCCCAATAGGGGTATATGAGTTTTTAGATTTAAGAGAAGGATTTGCTATTAGTGATTACGGATATCTATTTGAAACAGGTATATATTTTAGTATATCTGCAATAATAACAGGACTCCTTTGTGGATTGGACGCTATTACTAATCCAATATATAAGAGAGTTAAAAAATTAACATATAACTATCATGCATTAGCATCATTTACCTTAGTAGGTATAGGATTGTTTCCTTTAACAGGAGATATAGGGTGGTCTTCATCTAGGGTCTTTCACTGGTTATTTGCACTCTCTTTTCTCTATGTATACCCCTTTACTAGAATATTAATTGTAAAGCACTTCTCTAAGAGGTTATTTAAAAAATTAATAACACTCTATCTAGGAGTAAATATTGGAGGTCTTCTAATGGTTCCTCTTTTTGGAATTAAATACGTTGCATATACAGAGTATCTAGTTTGGCTAGCTTTACTAATTACTATTACAATAAGTAGTATCTTTCTTTCTAAGAAATCTAAAAGCCTTTAATCAAGGGGTTTAAAACATATCATTGAGTAACATTACCTTGGGAAATTTCTTTTACTTACAACTCAATATTTAGAGTTTAAGTATAACTTTGTATATATATGTTAAACAGTAGAGTAGGGTTGTTGTAATATATTACTCTTCTGACTCTTCTTCAGATTCGTCTAATATATTATCTGCCTCTTTACTCTCTATTGGAGTTATTACAATCCTTCTATCTTCGCCCTCTCCAATACTTTCTGTTTTAATATCATCAAACATTTGAAGTGCTACATGTACAACTCTTCTGTCAGAAGGAGACATAGCAGGAAGCTCTACACTATCACCCAGTATCCTTGCATCATCTGCTTTCTGTAGTGCAAATCTCTCTAACTTCTTGTTTCTCTCCTCTTTATATCCACATACATCTAAAAGCACTCTGTAATTAGTATCCTCAGGTAATTTTTTCCTTAAAATCATACTAAAGATATACTGTAATGATTCTAAATGCTTACCATGATTACCTATTAAGTAACCTAAATCCTCTCCAGAAAAGAGTAGATTAATATATGATACTCCATCCTTTTCCTCAATCTTTAACTCATATCCTTCCTCTATACCAATAGAGGAGAGTAGAGTGTCAAATTCTTTCTTAACTATCTTTTCCATATTATTCTTTTGATAATTTATCTTTCTTTTTAGAAATAATGTCCCACATATTCTGTATACCCTTTTTAGTCTTATTAAAATCAAGAGTAAAGTACTGAACAACAAGGAGTATGGATTGAATCATCCAATACCAACCCAAAGCTGCAGGCATACTTATTGTAAAGAACATTGTCATAACTGGGAATAGATATATCATAGATTTTTGCATATTAGCTTGCATATCTTCTACTGCAGGATCTTTAGAATCTTTCTTATCTTTTTTAACAACAGTTGTAGGACTTTGCATCTTTTGGGTAAACTTGGTTGTTATAAACTGAACAACACCTACTAATAGAGATAGACCAATATAGGGGAGGGCTTCTAGAGAGAGTTTACCAAATTCTCCAGATACAGAGTTATATGATTTTGTTAAATCCCAGAATAGGAAGTTGGATTCAATACTTATACCATTTGATATACCAGTAATATCTCTTACCCATGTATAAAGACCTTCTAGATCACTATCAGTTACATGCCTAATTACTCCTATTAAAACAGAAAGTATTAACAATTGAGGTACAAATGTACCTATACAACCTAATGGGTTATACCCAACCTTTTTGTACAATTTCATCTGTTCTTGAGTAAGCTTTTCCTTATTATTCGCATACTTCTTATTTAATTTCTCTAACTCTGGTTTAAGGTTAGCCATCTTTTTAGTCATCTCTGTTTGTCTTTTAACAAGAGGAATCATAAATATACGTGCTATAACAGCAATACCAAGTATTGCCCATCCTAAGTTATCACCCAAAAAGTGATATAAAAGTATCATTACATTAAGTATGGGATGAAAGAAAACTGTATTCCAAATAGTTGTAAACATATTAATAGATTGAATAATAATAAAAATCTAAAGCATTATACATTAATCTGTACTATTTTTCAGGTATAGGATCATACTGTCCTACATCTGCCCAAGGATTACACCTTATTACCCTCTTAATAGCAAGATAATTACCCTTAAATATTCCATACCTTTCTACTACTCCATAACCATACTCTGAACAGGTTGGTGTAAATTTACATGCTCTAAGGTTAGGATTAGCTTTACCCATTAATCCATGATCTAGTGAGAGAGTTTGCTGGTACAGTTTGATAAGGGCTAGTTCAATATTCTTAGGTATTTGAAATGGATTTGTTAAGTTGTTGATTAAAATCTTTTTCCAATTGCTCATACTCATTACAGTATTTAAAGGCTACATATACAAATTTAAAACCAGAGATTTTCTCTTTTAAATTTTTTCTAGAAATCTCTCTTAGTAATCTAGTCATCCTATGTCTTTGTACAGCATTACCAATCTTTTTACTTACTACAAATGATATCTCATACTCCTTAACTAAAGAATCTTTTAGAGAGATTAACATACCGTATTCACCCCTAGATTTAATACCTCTATCATATAACCCTTTGATATGTTTGGCTTTTAATCTGTTCTTTCTGGGAAGCATATTACAGTATATACTATCTAGCTCTAGATAGTGATTTCTTTCTCTTAAGAGAGTACTCTTCACTTACTGTTAAGAATTTTCTACCTTTAGCTATTCTTCTTTTAAGGACATTCTTTCCTTGAGAATTTTTGTTTCTTGCTCTAAAGCCGAATTTCTTAATTCTTTTTAAATTTTTAGGCTGATATGTTCTTTTCATATTTATTAATAATCGTAAAGCAAGCTTATTATATATTAACACCTATATATATAGCAAATTTAATGTTAAATATTGATATAGAAAAATATTTCCTTATATGTATATTAAGAAAAGATATAACGATAGGGGATAAAAAGGTAATGAGTAAAACGCTTTTTAGTACCTCTTTACATAATTATCCACATTCTTTTAGAAATGAATATAATAAGAGTATTAGTCCCAATCGATCATAGAACTGCCCAATAGTTGTCATTAACATATATTAAGTACTTTTAAATAGTATGGATAAAATTGACTTCGAAAAATATGCCGAAACTATTCCTAAACCAGAAATAGGGCAAAGTAGTGGGGATAATAACAGTACTGATATAGATGTTGATGATGTATGGAAAATAGTTACGGAGAATTTAAGATTGGTATTAGATAGGGTAGAGTATGAGTCATGGTTTGCAGATACTTACTTAGAAAATATCCAAAATGGTGTAGCTACACTCTCTTGTTCTAATGAGTTTAAGAGAGGTACCATACTTAAAGATTACAACAAGTTTTTACAAAGCTGTTTAACAAAGGCAACTGGTCAGAATTTACAGATAGAGTTACTTATTAAAAAGAGTGAGAACAAACCCCAAAAAGATAGATATACATTTGCTACACCTATTGATAGTCCCATTATGAACCTTTTTACAAAGATGGAAGGGGATAAGAAGAAATATGAAGATGCTGTTAAGAAGGCTAGATTAAATCCAAGATATACCTTCAAGAATTTCATAGTAGGGGCTAATAATCGGTTAGCAGAGGCAGTAGCTCAATCTGTAGTCTCTGATATCGAAAATGAAAGTATGACTAAATCATACAATCCTGTTTTTTACTACGGTAGTACAGGTGTAGGCAAAACACATCTTATGCAAGCTATTGGTAATGAAGTACTAAGAAAGAATCCTGAGAGAAATATTGCATATGTATCAATAGAGCAGTTTCTAAATGAGATGATAGAGGCTATTAGAACTAAAAAGAATGAAGATTTTAGGAGTAAATATAGAGAGGTAGATCTTTTAATAATTGATGATATACAGTTTGTAGAAGCATATCCCAAAACTCAAGAAGAGTTATTCCATACTTTTAATAGTTTGTACCAAGCAAATAAACAGATAATATTGGCATCTGATAGACCTCCTAAGGAAATTAAAAATATTACTGATAGATTAAGAACTAGATTTGAGGGAGGTATGGTATCTGATATACAACCTCCTGATTATGAAACTAGGTTAGCAATATTAAAGCAGAGTATGTTAGAAAAGGGTGTTACAGTACCAGATATATTTTTAGATTTAATAGCTAAAAATATTGAAAGTAGTGTAAGAGAATTAGAAGGAGCATTAAACAAAGTTTTGACACTCACCAAACTAGGTGGAGTACCTTCATATGAAGAGGTTGCGAGAATACTTCAAGTAGATTTAGAGAGTAAAAGGAAGAGAGCTACTCCTGAAAAGGTCTTAAATGTCGTTTCTGAAGTCTTTGGTCTCTCTATTCGCTTTATTAAAAGTACTAGAAGAAATGCTAATATCGCTATTGTTAGACATGTAGTTATGTATATCCTAAGGAATGAATTACAAATACCTCTAGAAACAACAGCAAGATTAGTAGGTAGAAAAGATCATACAACAGTACTTAATGCATGTAGTGTAGTAGAGAAGAGAATGAAAGAGGATTCTGCTTTTGCAGAAAAGGTTGAGCAGTGTAGAAGAGATATTTTTTACTAGTGTGGATTGTATGTGTATTGTAGTGGAAAGAGGGAGGAAAAGTACCTTACTATTCCACACCCAAAAAGGTTGTTAAATTAAGAGAGTGTATATTTAACAACATATTTGAAAAATATACATCTCGCATCTATACACAGTACTAAAGGATATATACACATTTTAAATACACAGTAAGAAAGAGAATAGGGGGTAAAGATTTAATTACTTTTTAAAAAGAATTTAACCTAAAAGTTATCAACATTAAAAAGAAATTAAATTATGTTTTAGGTAATGGATATTTAATATACTTTTAATTACTTATCAACTTATCCATACTCCCTACTACTATGACAACTATTTATATATAAATATTAAAACAGTAGAAAACTAGAACCATATTAAGTAGAATATACTAAGTAACTGCCCGTTACATAATATTATTTTGAAGTAAAATGCAATTTACATGTAATCAAGATACTTTCTCAAAGTATCTAAACATTATAAGTAGGGTAGTGAGTAATAAACCTGGTTTACCAATATTAAACAATGTTCAATTTGAAACTAGTAAGGGTAAACTCATTATGACAGCTACTGACTTAGAAATAGGTATTAATACTTGGATAGGGGCTGATGTTAAATCAGAGGGTAAGGTAACTGTACCTGCTAAACAATTAACAGAGTTTGTTAACTCTATACCTTCTGAAAAGGTAGATGTAGAGATAGATGGCCAGAATTTTAATATATCTAGTACTAATAACTCAGCGATATTTAATACTATGTCTTCAGAAGATTTTCCTTCTGTAGCTACTGTTTCAGAAAAGAAACCTCTTTTTAAAATCTCTAAAGATGAACTATCTAAATCTGTAAATAGGGTTGCATTTGCTTGTGCTACTGATGATATTAAACCTGTATTAACAGGAGTACTTCTTGAGGTTGCAGGTGAGAATATCTCTTTTGTAGGTACGGATGGATTAAGGTTATCAAGACAGATTGTTAAGCTAGATTCTAGTGCTGAAAAGGATGTAAATATATTAGTTCCTGTAAAAGCTTTATTAGAGTTATCTCATATTGTTTCAGAGATAGGGGATGATGAGAGTATCGAGGTATATTTAATAGAAGATAGGAATCAGATACTCTTTAGATATAGTGATGTAGATTTAGTATCAAGATTAATAGATGGACAGTTTCCTGAGTATAGGCAAATTATTCCTACTGGATATAAAACAGTATGTAAGATATCTAGATCTGAATTTCTTAACTCTTTAAAGATTACAAACATTATTGCTAAGAGTGTACTTGGTAATAAGTTAATATTAGATATAGATCCAAGTGGAGATAGTATAACTCTTTCTGCTACTCAAACAGATTTAGGTAGTAACAAGAGTACATTCTCAGGTAAGATAGATGGGGATGCTTTAAAGATTGCTTTTAGTTCAAGACTTTTAACAGATATACTAACCCACTTAGATTCAGAAGATATTGTATTTGAATCTTCTGAAACAGTTAAACCAGGTGTATTTAAGGTAGCAGAGGATCAAGAGTTTGTTCATCTTGTAATGCCGATGATGCTTTAGGTTCTTTTACTCTGTAACCTTGTCCATGTACGGTCTCTATTAACCCTTTATATGGGAGTTTATCTCTTAGCCTCTTTACATGTACATCTATTGTATTAGAGCCTGTATAGCTTCTGTAATCCCATACATGATCTAGTAGTTCACATCTACTAATTGTTCTATTCTTGTTTCTAAAGAAATATTCTAAAAGTTGGTACTCTTTCTTTCTTAAATCTATATCACTATTTTTAATACTCACACTCTTATTATTTGTATCTAGTAATATATCTCCAATGTACATTCTACTATCAACATAGCTATTTGGCCTTCTTAAAAGAGATTGTATTCTGGCTATTAGCTCCTGAACAGGAAAAGGGTATGAAAGAACATCATCTCCACCTGTATTTAAGAAATTTACCTTATCTTTCCATATCCCTATACTACATATACCAAGTATTTTAGTTTTTATATCCTTTTTTCCTTTAACCTTTTTTAATATATCTAAGGTTGTATATTTCCCCATTATATTTGTATCAAGTATTAAGATTTCAAAGAGACCCCTATCTACTAAATTTTCACTACTGAAATCTGAGGTATCCTGAGTCACATTATACCCATATGCTACTAGGGTATTTTTTAATATATGGGAAATAGTTTTAGATTTCTCTATAATTAAGATATTCATAATATAGATATGTAAAATTAATTGTAAAGAATAGTGGTAAATAGAAAAGATTCAAAAACTTATAGAGATAAAAATCTTAAATTCGTTTTTACACTTATATTTTTAGCGATATTTACTGTTATAATTTTGTTATATTTGCTCTCACTTAATACTTTCTTACCATTTAATGGAGATAATCAGTATAACTGGATTAATATACTTACCTTTCTTTTCTTAATCCTAACCTTAATATTCTCAATAGCTGTTCTTTTCTCTTACCTTTTACTAAGAGTATTTCTTCAAAAAGAGGATAGTAGATATTTAAAGATATTTTGTATTAAATGGGGCTTACTTTTTACAGTAGGGTTTGCATTAGTTCTAATACTTAATTTCTTTCATATTTTAAATATATATTGGGGAGTAGGAGTATTAATAGTTGTTATACTTGCCTCCTTTGTTATATGATTAACCATATATGGCAAAACCAATGAAAAAGAAAATGGGAGATGAATTTAAAGATATTTTGAATATTCTTTCAGGTGAGATGCAGTTAAGAGAGAAGGAAGAGAAGATAAAGAAGTTAAAAGAAGAAGCCATATCTCAACAAAAAACTAAAAAGAGAGTACTAGTAGCTAGTAAAGAGCTCATATTAGAAGATAGTGATGTTCCTACTAAAAAGGTAGTACAGAATCTTAAACTTTTTGAATGGGAAGCACCTGATAGATATGAGTTTAATTTTGAGTCTAA
>DAINAD010000014.1:0-9735 GCA_036733605.1 Patescibacteria group bacterium
TATTTTATATATATTTAAATTAAATATTTTTCTTTATGAAAGTAAGAAAATATGAGGGATTCTCCCTTATCGAGATCCTAGTAGTAGTAGCCTTAATTATAATCCTAGCTACTATAACAATCGTTGCAATTAACCCTGCAAAGAACTTCAGAGATACAAGAAATGCTCAAAGAAGTGCAGACGTTATGCAAATTCTTAATGCAGTAACACAGTATACATCTGAGGAAGGTCACTCAATCTCACAATTGGGTACAATTAGTACTGACTGTACAACTCCTACAAATGTAGTAACAGGTACAGCATTTGAGACAGCACTTGTTGATGAGTATATCGTCGCTATCCCTGTAGATCCTCTCGCAGATGAGACAACTACAGATACTGGATATGACATATGTATTACTGGAACAACAGGAAGAGTACAGGTTATGGCACCTTTAGCTGAAGATGGAAAAGTAATTAGCGTAAAGAGATAGTTAATTAGTACTTAAAATATATATTAGAACCAGATAGAGAATCTCTATCCTTAACTGCCATGGTTGAACTGTTAAAGCTTACAGATGATGTAGCGAAGAAAAAAATCAATATCTCTGATTTCTTAGACTACTTGGTATTGGATGCCTTAAAAAAGAAGGCATCCGATATTCATATAGAGTCTAAAGAAGATAATATGCTTTTAATAAGGTATAGAATAGATGGTGTATTACACGACGTTATACCTGTAGGTGATGACCTAAAAGATAGCCTACTTTTCATAATAAAAGTAAGAGCTAGACTAAGAACAGATATTCACTTCGCTCCTCAAGATGGTAAGATTCTTTTCAATGTTAAGAAAACAGAAATCGATGTAGAAATACCTAAAGAAGAAGAGGTTAAAGAGAAGGTAGAAGAACCTAAAGAAGAAGAGAAAAAGGAAGAGAAGAAAAAAGGAAAGAAAGAGGAGCCAAAGGAGGAGAAGAAAGAAGGATTAGTAGAGGGGATAATGAGTAAATTTACAAGAGATGAGGATAAAGTAAAAGATACTTACCATGTTGATGCTAGAATCTCCATCCTACCTGTAACTCATGGAGAAAAGGTTGTAATAAGATTACTCTCTCAAGCAAATAGATCTTTTGGTTTAACAGACTTAGGATTTGAAGAAACAGACTTAGTAAACTTAGAGAAAGCTTACAGAGAACCATACGGTTTAATACTTGTTACAGGTCCAACAGGTAGTGGTAAAACTACTACACTCTACTCCATATTAAAAATACTCAATACTAAAGACGTAAATATTACTACCATTGAAGACCCAGTTGAGTATAGTATTGATGGAGTAAATCATATACAAATAAATACGAAAGGAGATTTAACTTTCGCTAACGGTCTAAGATCCATTCTAAGACAAGACCCTAATATCATAATGGTAGGAGAGATTAGAGATACTGAGACTGCTAGAATTACTGTTAACTCGGCCCTTACAGGTCACTTAGTACTCTCTACTCTACACGCAAATGATGCAGTTAGTACCATTCCAAGACTTATTGATATGGGTATAGAGCCATTCTTAATTGCATCTACAATAAATATTGTAGTTACCCAAAGATTAGCAAGAAGACTCTGTCCTCACTGTAGAAAAGAATATATTGTAAGTAAGAATGAAAAGCATAAAGAGCTATTAAAATTAAGACCTGATATACAAAGACACCTTGCTCATGTAGATAAACTGTATGAAGCAGTAGGATGTAAAGAGTGTCACAATACAGGATACAGCGGAAGAATTGGTATATATGAGATATTAGCAATGAACAAAGAGTTAAGGGATGTAATAATAGAGAAGCCTAATTCGGACAATATATTAGCTGTTGCAAAGAAGAATGGATTTAATCTAATGGTAGAAGATGGTGTAAAGAAGTTAAAGAGAGGTGATATAGATATTAGAGAATTAATAAAGGTTATCGCTATTAAAGAATGAGCAAAAAGAAAGTTAATTCAGTTGAAGAGATAAGAGCAAGGGAGTTAAAAAAATTAAGAAGACTCCATGTCTCAACATCTAATCTTTTAATTTCTATTAAATCTCTTGCTGCACTACTTAAAGCGAGTATACCCCTCTCTGAAACAGTAAAAACAATAGCAGAGCAATCTAGTGACCCAAATTTAAATAAAATATTTAAATTTGTATCAGAAGAAATAGATAAAGGATCTACCCTAGCAGAAGCTATGAGACTCTTCCCTAAGATATTTCCAGGTACAGTTTCCTCTGTTGTGGAGGCAGGTGAAAGAGGAGGTTCCTTAGAAAACAATCTTCTATTTATTGCAGACACTATTAAAAAAGAATGGGAATTAAATAGGAAGATGAAAGGAGCTGTAATATATCCCACCATTATCATCTCCCTTACCATGGTTGAATTCATAGGTATGATATTTGTAGTACTTCCTAAAATGGAAGCTCTTTTCTCTACCTTTCCTAATATTCCTCCTCTAACACTCTTCATTATGAAAACAGCAAATAATATTAGAGAGAATTGGATTATCATACTTGCAATACTAGCCTTAATAATAATCTCAATCATAATATTCCTTAAAACTAAACCTGGTAAGAAATTTAAAGGTTGGTTAGCTATTAATTTTCCGATACTTAAGAAACTTTTTACAAGTAATATACTCTCCTCTTTCTCTAGAACCTTAAGTGTACTACTAGCTAGTGGAATACCCCTCTCTAAATCACTAAGTATATCTGCAACTACAATGAGTAATTTCATATACGCTGATATACTTACAAAAGTACACGCAAATGTAGAGGACGGTAAAGACCTCT
Organism: Patescibacteria group bacterium; assembly: GCA_036733605.1. GTDB lineage: Bacteria > Patescibacteriota > Dojkabacteria > SC72 > SC72 > JAVEVH01. Next base: position 2,795 of record DAINAD010000014.1, read on the forward strand.
CTCTCTCTTTAGCAGAATATCCTAAATATTTTAATAACTCCTTTATTAAAATGATTGACGTAGGAGAAGTAAGTGGGACACTAGAAGACAACCTAATGTATCTACACGAATACTACTCAGATGAAGTAACAGAGATGAGTAATAACATAGTAACATTCGTTGAGCCCATACTCCTCATTTTAGTAGGGGCAATAATTGGATTGCTTGGTGTAACAATACTAATGCCAATCTATCAACTAATGGGTACTATTAATGGTTAAAAATACATACAAAAACAAACTAAAAGGTTTCTCACTTTTTGAACTACTAGTTACAATGGGTATATTAATGTTACTCTCTCTAGTTGTTTTTCCTGTAGCTACACAAAAAGCACAGGAAGATAAATTAGAAAGCTATGCTTCTCGATTAGTAACAGACATATACTACCAACAACAAAGAAGTGCATTAAAGGGATTAAATGAAGGAATATATTTAGCTACCTCTGGGTATACCCTCTTTGAAGGAGAAACTCTTCTAGATGCTACGGATACAGATGTAAAACAATATCCCACTAATATTAGGATTACCTCAATATCACTGAGCAGTGGAGATGTAATATTCTTTCCAGCAGGAGAATTTAAACCTACTTCATATGGTACTTTAGTATTAACAGATGGTATTAATTTAGTAAGAATATCAATAAATAGGGAGGGATTAATAGGATATGAAAATATCTAAAAAGAAATTAAAAGGATACAGTTTAGCAGAGTTAGTATTAGCAATAGGTATATTTGCAATAATATCCTCAATGCTAGTATTTTTAGTTATAGATGCTACACGTACCTTAGAAAATACTAGAACTAGATCTAAGGCATCTCAACTTACACAAGAGGTATATACATCCTTAATACTAGTTAAATCACAAGGTTGGTACAATATAGCTAAATATACTAATGATGGGATTAAACACTTAGAGTATGCTGATGGTACTTACAATATTCTAGATGGAGAGACAGTACAAGACAATCTTACCTACTCTTTTACGATAGAGGAGGTACAAAGAGATACGCAAAGGAATTTAGTAACAGAGGGAGGTACAAATGACCCACATACAAGATTGATTAGTATATATATCTCTTGGGTAGATAGGATTGGGAAAGTACATACAATAAATCCTCAAATGTATGTTAATGATTGGAATACACACTCAATAGTATGGACTACTCAAGCTGAATTCGATACTGGTATATACACAGAGACAATGTCCGAATTAATAGATGACGGAGAGGTAAGACTTTTCTCTATGAAATACTCTGATTGGTGTAACCCTACCCTAAGTTTAAGTGCTCATGATTTAACGAGAAGTGGTGTAGCAAGTGCTCTCTTTACAATAAATGATTATGTATATATGGGTACTGGAGGTAATCAATCAGGACCTGCTTTCTCAAAGGTCTCTGTAATAGGTGACCCTCCTGTTGTTTCCGAATTAGGTTTGTATGACGGCCATAAGGTATATGATGTATTCGGTTTAAATGGGTATGCCATGATAGGGACTGATACGAATGCTAAAGAATTAGTTGTATTAGATATCTCCTCTTCAGATAATATATATACCGAATTTACTTACCTGGATTTACCAAACCCAGGAACAAAACAGAAGTATGTATATGTCTATGAAAATCTGGGATATATAACTCATGACGCTAATATTACAATATTCAGGGTTGATAATTTACAATTAAATGTTACTCCTACGGTAGTACAAACTATAAATGTAGGAGGTAGTAATGCTGTAATCTCTGATATATATGTTGATTCACAATATATCTATGTAACTACACAGGGAGTAACTTCTGATTTTTATATATTACAAAATAGTGCTCCTTACTCTGTGTTAGGACAAATAGATTTGGGTCTGCTAAATGCATCATCCCTTTTCATTTCTGAAGATTTGAGCAGAGCATATATAGGGGCTTTGAACAATACCGCTAACGAATTCTTTATCTTAGATATAAGTAATAAAAGTGGTACGTATACAGTAATAAACTCACAAGATTTAGGAGGTATGTCTGTTACTGCACTAGTTTCTGCAGATAAAAGAGTTATGATTGGAGGCGTAAGCTCTGGCGAAGAGTACGTTGTTTACAATATCTCAGACGAAATACATCCTTTTAAATGTGGGGGCCTTAATATAGATGCCGGTATTAATATGATTACATTAGTAACAAAAGAACCAAATCTCTATACCTATGTTCTAACTAGGGATTCCTATAAAGAGTTGCAAATCATTAAAGGAGGACCAGGAGGTGGAGGACCAGATGGCGAGGGATATGTAGAAGCAGGAGAGTACCTGTCCGAAATACATGATTCTGCTTCAGAAAGCTCTGAGTACTACATCCTAAGTCTAGAGGCAGATATTCCTACAGGTACATCCTTAAAAATACAGTTTAGAGTCAGTAGTGACCCTACAATGACAGGTAGCTCATGGGTAGGACCTGATGGTACTTCTAATACCTATTACGATACAGCAGGGGTATATACTCTTCCCTATCTAGCAGGAAGATATCTACAGTATAAGGTAATATTTAGTTCAGATACCATTAATACACCCTTACTTAAAGAATTAATAATAAACTATGAAAAATAGATTAAAAGGTATAACACTAATAGAAACAATGTTGTATATAGGACTTTTCTCTATAATAATTCTCATGGTACTTAACTTTATGCTCTCTACTCAAGAATCTACACTAAGAAATAACAGAAGAGGAGATGTATATAAAAGTGCAGAATTTGTAATACAACATATTGAATACTCCTTTGATAAAGCAATAACCGTAAGTAAGGATAATAGTACCTTTAATACCAATATAGGAGTCCTAGAACTACAGTTTAATGATGGTAATAAACAGTATACTCTCTCTAACTCTACTCTCTACTTTGATACCATACCTATAACTCCTCCAAATATATCCGTTACACAATTCTCCCTAATTCCAATATACAATGGTGGAGAGTTACCAATAGCTGTAAAAATAAATATATCACTAGTATCAAAAGATGATCCTAAAATTACAGATACCATTAATCTATTATCTACCCTAAGATGAAAGGATATGTAGCATTAACAACAGTATTAGTAATACTTCCCCTACTCCTAATAACAGGTATAGATACCCTTTATAAAAACATGACTACCTTAGTTATTGGTAAAATGAACTATGATTCTCAAATATTAAAAAGTAATTCAGAAACATGTCTAGAAGAGGCTGTATATGTAATAAAAAGAAATTATGAATATACAGGTATACTAAATATCTCCATGGATAACTGGAGTTGTAAAATAGAGGTATATGAGAAAGTAGATACTCCTGGTTTTAAGATAATAAATATAGAAGCTACAGATGATACTGGTATACACATATATACAGAGAAAGAATTAAATATAAATGTAGATCCTTTTGAAATCTCAAATACTTAAAACAAAATGTAATACTACAGAGAGAGTATTTGTAATATTACTTACTCTTTCTCTTGGTATACTAACCTTTAAAACCCTCTACTACTCTCCATTAAATATATATACCGTATTAATATATTTAATACTTGTAACCCTCTTTCTTACTCTTACATTCTTAGCGTATTATGATTTTAAAAAGATGGAAGTACATACTACTGTATCTTTTATCTTAATGCTCATATTACTTCTAATAAATGTTACCCTCTTCTTTCTTTTTAAAGATAACTTAAATATTAATATCCTTAATAATTGGAATTACAATCCATATAACAATATATTAAGTACATTAACATTAGGGAGTATATTTCAATTAGTAGTACTTATTTCAAAAGAGAAAGCCTTAGGACAGGGTGATGTAAGAATAGCTATAATAACGGGTTTATTAATAGGTTTTAATAACTTAATATACTGGTTATATATTACAATCTTTACTGCCTTAATATACGGTTTTATACTAGCTTACAAAAAGAAAAAGTTTAAGAATCTTAAAATACCTTTTGTACCATTTATGGTATTGGGAATAATTGTATTAATACTTCTGTATATCTAAATCTACTCTAACCTACACAACTATCTATATCCGTAATATGAATTATACACTCCTGCTCATCAACTTTAAAATTAAGAGGATGTATATATCTGCCTACGGATTCTTTAAGAATATTCTCATAGAAATGAATACCTGAATAGTATAGTGACTTCTCTGGGTGAAGAGAAAAATGCTCCTCAGACTCCCTCATATACCTAGTATATTCATTCTCTCCTGGGATATATTCTGAGATAGCAGCTACACACTTCTCATATTTTAATTGCTCTACTCCTAGTATAGGGTTAACATTAACAGTAAATTCCTTTCCATATGCATATACTTCTTTACCTTGTACTTCTTCTCTAAACTCCTCTATCTCCCTTTTATAGTTATTAATTCTTCTTAAACTACTGTCTAAATATAACTTAATAACATAGTGGGGAGATTCTCTATTATCTAAAAATACAAAACTATCAGAACCAATATCTACCATCTCTTCATGACAAAGAAAAAGACTTTTACAATTACGAAGTCTTTTAAAAGCAGAGTTTACATCTGGAAAAAGCTCAGAGAAATCTGGAGATTGATTACTATGGTACATATACTTAGGTCTATACTCATAGGTTGTACAATTGCGGCAGTGGATATTTAAGTCTTTTAATTCCATATTTATTCTATTTTATGTGAGATGCCTATGGACGTCTAAAAAAAATATATATATGTGACGCCCATAGGCAAAGCTCATTAAATGTATCCCCAAGAGAGATATTTGTCCACTAGCTTTGAGGAAAGTTCTCTGTCCTCGTTGCCGGTTAAACCCGAATATCCGATGGAGAACCATAACTTCCAAGATCGAGAAAAAACTACTACTGCTCCCTTATCAACCGCTTTAAGTGGTAAAACCTTCTTTGGAAGATTCCATGTATCTCTCTCTGTCTCCAGTGCTGTTGATACTTTTAGGGCTGCATATGCAGTATAGTGATGATCTTCTCCCCATTGGGCAGGAAATTCTGGATTTATCTCAGTTTCAATTTTGAAAATACGTCCCAATTCATCCTTGAAACCAACACACGCTCCGCCTCGGAACTTTCCTTTTTCTATAGATAACATAGAAAAATCCCGAAATACGGAGTCTGCAACATATTGCAGAAAATCAAATACAGAAAAATCTTTTTCTTCCATCTGACACTCCCTTCTATTTTTTAGTGGATTAAATCCACATTCTAATGAGCTTTGGTATAAAACCAAGAGATTATACTATGGGGGGATACAAAAAACTAGAGAATATTGTTATAAAAGGATATTTATCCTTTAATCTGTAATTTAAAAATCTTCTGATAAATCAGGTCTATTAACATACTCTATTAAATCATCAATTGTCATACCAACTACAAGACATCCATTCTCATATGCAGATATAATTTCATCCTGTTCTACGCCTTTAAAATCTCCTAATTCCTCATCATACAACTTATTAATTATTTCTTCTGTAATAAGTTCTTTCTCTTCATCAGGTATAGGTATTGACTCCTCGTTTAAAACAGCATTTTCTAAGAAAGATTGACTCCTCTTTGCACAAGAGTTTGGCTTTACCCTTGCTTTAATAGATATTCTACTTCTTAAATTATCTTCTATACTCATAATATCTTTAATAATATGTCAGAATTTTATCTGATATTAATCACTATTACAACTTAAAAAAGGTATTTAACCTTAAATAGCAATACTGTTTAAGATTGTGGAGACCGTAGAATTTGAATCTACGTACAAAATTAAGCACTTACTTTTGTAAAACCTTTCCTATTAAATTTGTATTCCATATTTCACTATTATCATCTCTTGGTACAATCCAAACTTGGCAGATTTGCTTTCTATTTGGCAGAGGAACTTCAAAAAGAACAATTTCATCCCCTTTCCTTATTTCTTTATATCCCTCTATTTCCCGCATTTCAAACGTATAACCATCTGCAAGAGTAATTTCCATATTATCGTTTTTACACTTTTTCTTTCTCTTAACAATTCCATCTGTATATGAGATAAGGTTACTCACTCTCTTTTCAACCTTAAAAATATTAAACATTGGTATATCATTCTCTAAAAGAATCCTATACCTTTCCTTAACATCTTTAATCTTTTCTAAAGAAGGTTGAATTACCTCAGTGATATGAAATCCATTTTTAAACAATAGGTAAGCTAAAATAGAATTCTCACGACTAACAATGGGCATACTACCTCCGCTATCAAAAAAATAAACACCCTCCACCCTCTCTTGCGGTATTGATTTAGTTTGAATAAATTTGTTAGGCTCATTCTCTGCTAAGAATTTAATATATTCCGGATTGAAATCTGTAATATAAAGACAACCATCCTCTTTTAAAGTAAGGAATATTCTACAAAGAAGTAGTGAGAGTTCTGCATCGTTATCTATTTGATGAAAAAGCATTTGTGTCGTAATAAAATCAACACTATCCTCATAGGAAGAGAGCATTGGGCCAAATTCAAAACTTCTACTGGGTTGACAAACATATGTCCTCCTATTTTCTATACCTCCCTTTACAGTATTTTCAACAATGTCTGGGAATATCCCTGTTGAACAGTCAACGAAAGCTCTATCAATAGAATATACACCTTTCTCTTCTAACTCATCTTGTAATGCTAAGAAAGAAGATGCATCTCCAGTGCCAATATCCATAGAAACAGCATCAAAAGAACCGTGGGGGAATTGTTTTTGTATTAAAGCACTAACCTCTGGGATTATAATTTTTTCCTTAAGGATATCTTTGTTCTGCCCAGTTTTTTCAAAATTAACAGACATATCTCTTTTTATAAAATAGTGGGGGCATTTATAATTTCTGAATTGGTGGAGACGGTGGGATTTGAACCCACGTCCAAAAGTTAAGCACAGTGTCATGT
>DAINAD010000015.1:0-9689 GCA_036733605.1 Patescibacteria group bacterium
TCACATGCCCAGAATTTACCATACTTACTGTTTTTTAGAATCATTTTAGAGCCACACTCAAGACATTTCTCTACCTTAAGATATTTATCATAGTCTAAGGAATCTTCGCCTCCACTTAAGTCTTTCATACCCTTACATGTAGGAAAATTTACACAGCTTAAGAATTTCCCATATCTACCCAATCTTACAATCATTTCAGAACCACACTCTGGACATTTCTCCTCCGATTTACCCAATATTACGACATCTTCTTTGTCTACATCCTTTAGAGTTTTCTTAATATCTTTCATCAAAGGTTTGTATGCACTATCCATAAAGGGGATATACTCTATCTTACCCTGTGCAATTTTGTCTAATTCATCCTCTACATCTGCTGTATATTTGTAACCAACTAAATCAGAGAAATTGTCTTTTAAGAAATGAGTAACTACTCTACCAATATCTGTAGGTAAGAGATATTTACCATCTCTTGTTACATACTCTCTAGCTTGTATGGTACTAATGATTGTAGCGTATGTAGAAGGTCTTCCTACACCCAAAGATTCTAATTTCTTTACTAAGGTCGCCTCTGTATATCTTGCAGGTGGTTGAGTAAATTTCTGATCTGTTTGGAATTTCTCTTTAGAGAATATGTCTCCTTTTTTAACATTAGATATCTCCTGTAAGAGCTCTTCTGAATCTTTACCATTACCATATACAACTCTAAATCCATCAAACAAAACTTTCTGTGCTCCTACTGAGAATGTATATATATTTTTGAGTTTCTTAACAGGTTCGAAATATATACTTAGGTTCTCAACCTCTTTAGGTTTCATCTGACAAGATACAGCTCTCTTCCATATTAAGTCATACAACCTTGCTTGAGCATCTCCCATCTTCGTTCTAATACTAGATGATGTAACAGAAAAATCAGATGGTCTAATGGCTTCATGAGCCTCTTGAGCATTCTTACTTCTGTTTTTGTAATACCTAGGAGCATCTGGTAGATACTCTTTACCATATTTATTTGGTATTAATGTTCTAATCTCTTTAATAGCTTTCTCGGATAGATATATTGAATCTGTTCTCATATATGTAATATATCCTGATTGGTATAGAGCTTGTGCAAGTGTCATTGTTTTTTTAGCACTAAACCCTAATACATTGTTAGCTGCTTGCTGAAGTGTAGAGGTAGTATATGGGGGGTAAGGATTTTTCTTCATTTCCTTTTTAACAATATCCACTACCTCATATTTGTTGTCTCCTAAGGTTTTCTTAATATCCTCTACTTCATCTTTACTACTTGGAATATATTTCTTTCCATCCTTTCTGAGCAACTTTATTGCTAGTCTCTCATCTACCTTTTTTACATGTACAAAAAACTCCCAGTATTCTTCTGCTTTGAATGCCTCCCTCTCCTCTTCTCTCTCTACTACTAATCGTAGTGCTACAGATTGTACTCTACCTGCTGAAAGACCATACCAAATCTTGTTCCAAAGTACCTCTGAAAGCTTGTATCCAAACAACCTATCTAATACTCTTCTAGCTTTTTGTGCCTCTACTAAATCTATATTAACCTTTGTAGGAGATTTCATTGATTCTAAGATTGCATCCTTAGTAATCTCATGGAAAGTAACTCTTTTAGCATTTTTAATCTTTAAAGCCTTCTCAATATGCCACGCTATTGCTTCTCCCTCCCTATCAGGGTCCATTGCTAAATATGTATGACCATCTTTAGGTAAAGCCTTCTTTAAATCCTTTAATATCTTTCCTTTACCATATATTGTTTCAAAAAGAGGCTCATACCCATTTTCGACATCTACACCTAATTTACTCTTAGGAAGATCAATTACATGACCAACAGTAGCCATGACTTTGAAGTCAGTACCTAGGTACTTGTTAATAGTCTTAGCTTTAGCTGGAGACTCTACTATTAATAGATTGTTTGCTTTTGATGTTTTCTTTGCCATATTCTGAAAGTAAAATACACAATGTCTAAATATATGTCAAACCTAAGCGTTTGTACATATTACCTTTTTAATATGAAAAAATCTTTAACTCTACTTAACATATCCCTTTTGGACTAACCATGTAATCATCTCTCTCATTACTGCTGTAGAGTTACTACTCATACCTCCATCTTCAAGTAACAAGGAGAAGGAGTATTTAGGATTTTCATATGGGAAAAAACCACCTACCCAAGCATGTGTATCCTCGTAAATACCTTTTTCATTTACCTTACCAAACTCTGCAGTACCTGTTTTTGCTGCAACAGAAGTACCTGTATTAGAGAGTGCATGAACAATACCTCTTGAACCATTTACTGTTTCCCACATACCCTTTTTAACTAAATCTAGTGCACTCTTAGATATTATATTCTCCCTTACAACAGAATACTCAACTGGGTACTCAAAGCCATCCTCATCTACAAATTTCTTAGCAACATGAGGTACTAATACCTTACCACCGTTGGCGATTGTAGCCATCCAATTTGACATTTGTATGGGTGTAACTAATGTAATACCCTGGCCAATTACTGAGTTACATGAATCTCCCTCTGGATACCATACTGGCTCTAACCAGGGACTAGTTGTTTGTGCTAACTTAATCTTATTCTCAGGAGATGGTAACCTACCAGGGGCTTCTCCAGGTATATCTATGCCTGTATATTCACCAATACCAAAAGCTTGTAAGTAAGGTACTAACTCGCTCATTCTCCAATCTCTAATCATTTCACAAAAGAAGATATTGGAGGATACAGTCAGAGCTTGTACTACATTTAAGGAACCGTATGAACCATTCCTAAACTCCTGAAATGGTGCTCCATTACTAAATGTATATCCACTCTTACTAATATATCTTGTCGTGGATGTAATTGCACCAGAATCTAATCCTCCTGCAGCTACCACTGTTTTAAATGTAGAACCCGGAGGAATCTGTGCAGAAAGAGCCCTATCTAAGAGTGGATTACCCTTATCTTTAAGTAATGCATTATATTTACTCTGAGATATACCCCCTACAAACAGATTATTATCATATGAAGGGTAGCTAACTATTGCTAATATCTCACCAGTATTTACATCCTGTATTACACCTGCACCACCAGCAGCAGAATATTTCTTAACAGCAGACTTTAAAAGGTCATACAATTTCTTTTGTACATCCTTATCTATACTCAAATACAAATTCTGACCTGAAACAGCCTCTGTTAAGAGGTATGGTTCTTTTGTAACGGATCTTCCAAATACATCTATCTCTTCTACTAATACACCGTTTGTACCTTGTAATTTCTCTTCGTAATATCTTTCTACACCTGATTTACCTACACTGTCTCCACTTGAAAGAGATTGATATTTTTCTAAATCTTTCTCAGAAGCCTCACCTGTATATCCTAATATATGGGTAAACATATCAGAATATATATATCTTCTCTTACTATCATTATCTATACTAATTCCCTCTAAATCATCTCCCTTAGCTTTAATTTTAATAGCTAACTCATTATCTATATCAGATGCTAACAGTATCTTATTTATATATGGACTACCATCATAGATTGTAAAGAACCTCTCAGAGAGATTAGAGTACTGTGTACCATCCTTTTCTTTACTTTCCCAACTCTCACCCAGTATACCCCCTAGGGTATCTAACTCTTTCTCTACTTTACCGTTATCCAAACTCCCATCCTTTTGTAAGAAAGGCTCTAAAGATATATATACATTCATAGAGGGAACATTTTCTACAAGCTTTTCACCTTTTGAATCAAAAATGACTCCCCTAAATGCCTTCACAGACGTTTTTCTAACCTTATTCTGCTCAGATCTCTCTAACATTTGCTCTCCTTCTACTATCTGTAACCTAGCTATACTAAATACCAAGGAGGAAAATACTAATCCAAACATTAAGAAAGCATATATGAAGTTCCAACCCGAAATCTTAATATCTGAGTTACCATTCTTTACTACCTTAGCTATTACTCTCTTTCTTACATTAGAAGGGCTAATGACCTTCCAATTTAGTAAAGGCTTATGCAATTTCTTTTTATCTAATTTTTTGTCAAAAAGAATTCTACTTGCCATATATATTTAGCTTAATCTAATACTTGTACCACCACTGCTATCTCTAAGAGAAACAAAAACTCTGTCTATTAATATACATAGAGCTACAGATATCAATCCTTTTACAAAAACCCAAAGTATTGTACTACCTAATATCTCAGGGAATATATTGTCTTGTATTAAAGATGTAGATATTGGGAGAAGAAGATAGTAGGAGATTACAAAAAAGTATATTGGAATATATCCTGAATTACTACCTCTTGGTATTAAAAGCCAAGAGATTTGTAATGTTATTAACAACCCTCCTAATATTAGCATATGTATACCTATTGGCATATGCAAAACAGTATCTAGAGCTATACCAACTAAGGCTACAAAAAGGTAAAACCATATATCTCCTACCCTTTTATACAAAGAGACGGTAAGTATTACAAATATGGAAAATGAGAATACCCTTAGAAAGAAGCTCTCTAAAAGCATTAGTAAAAATATCGATATTATTAATATCAAACCTTTTAGCATATATTTAATCCTTTTTAACAAATACTGTTAATATATTAGAGTAATCAAATATTGGAGATACAAAACCATTCTTATGAGTAGAAGCAGGATTTTTAGAAACCCCTACTAATGTACCCAATATTAATATGTCCCCTATTCTCTCATCTCTAATTAATACTGTATCACCATCAGAGACATTAGAGTTAATACCCATATTCTCTATTTCCATACTTTCTAAATTACCTAAAACTACACCACTAGACTTAACAAAAGAATCTATTCTAAATTCCTTATTTAAATCCATTGTACTTGGGACTACAACAACCTCATATGTACTAGACTTATTTGTAGGCAATCTAACAAGTGAGCTATTCCTATCTACCTGAGAGAGAGTACCTATGAATATTTTTCCGAAGGTAACTACATCTCCTTTTTTAAGACCATCATCACTACCTTTGTTAATGAGTATTTCTGCTGTATCTGTAAAATCTATTATTCTAGATTCTATATATGTATTTTCTGAAGGAATTAATGATATATGCTGCTTAAGAGATTGGTACTCTTCATAGTCGAGGATTCGCTCCGTACTATCACCCTTTAATCTAGCAATCTCCTCTTTCATACTGTTGTACTCCTCTATGTATGAGGATGCGTCCAGAAGAGCTTCACCCCAATTAGATACTGACTTACCTTTATCACTTGCAAATATATGAATTGGCTCAAATATATATGAGAAGGGATATTTAATTATATTTCCAAAAGATGTTAATCCTAAAAGAAGTATTAATACTGAAACAAGAACAAAGATGAATTGATTGTAGTTTTTTTTCTCTCCTCCCCTTTTCATATATCTTTATGCTATTAAATGATTTCTTCCCAAGATCTTTGAACTCTTTGTAGCAAATCTATATGGTCTAACATCTTTGCAGTACCCTTTGCTACAGCTGCCATAGGTTCTTCTACTATATTTATTGGTATGTTTAGTTCATCTCTCCAGTATGTATCTAAGCCCCTAATTAGAGCCCCTCCTCCTGCTACATACACTCCATCATTAAAAATATCCTTAAGTAATTCTGGAGGTGTATCCTCTATTGCATCTTTAACAGCTTCTGTAATTTGAGAGAGGGATACATTAATAGCTTCTCTTACCTCTGTACTAGAGAACTTTATTGCTTTAGGAAGACCTGTTAAAAGATCTCTACCCTGTATTATTACCTCTTTCTCTTCTTTAAGTGGTGAAGCAGAACCGATCTCTATCTTTACATCTTCAGCACTTCTCTCTCCAATTAACATATTGTATTTGTCTCTAACATAGTTAACGATATCTTGGTTCATCTCATCACCTGCAATTCTAATCGTATTATCTACAACAATATCACCCAAAGAAAGAACAGCAATATCAGTCGTACCACCACCAATATCAACTATCATACTCCCTGAGGCGTCCTCTATTCGCAGTCCTACACCAATTGCAGCAGCCATAGCTTCCTCTACAATGAATACCTCTCTAGCACCTGCAGTCTTAGCTGCATCTATTACGGCCTGTCTTTCTACCTCTGTTACAGAAGATGGAACACCTACTACTATTCTTGGTCTTGGTAATTTAAAACCTTTAATGTAATTATGATGAGCACTTTTGATAAAGTGATGAATCATTGCCTGTGTTGTATCAAAATCAGAAATTACACCATCCTTTAATGGCCTAACAGCTACAATATTAGCTGGAGTTCTACCTATCATTTCTCTTGCACTCTCTCCTACTGCCAATACCTGCTTACTCCTTTTATCTATTGCAACAACAGAGGGTTCAGACACTACAATACCCTCTCCCCTTAAGTAAACCATTGTATTTGCAGTACCTAAATCAAGACCTAAGTCATATGTAAAAAGTTCCCATATTGAATCAAAAACAGACATGCTAAAATTACCTCATCTTAATTGAAATGATTTTACCATTAATATTTACTCTATACGAGGAAAAAATATGAACAACTACTCTTCTGACTCTGCCCTAAGCTTTTTATAGCACTTCATACAAGCATATATACTTTGTACATCTCCATCTATATCTACCTTTATCTTTCTTAGATTTGGCTTAAAAGTTCTCTTACTTCTTGGTGCCTTGAACCTCCATCCTATGGAGTGATGATGCTGAATTCTTCTTCCAGCTGTTGTAGATTTTCCACACAATTCACATACCTTTGCCATTTTTTATACATTTATAATTGAAGATTTATAGGCAAGATGATATTATCAAAAAGATTCCTATTAATCAAGCTTATTATGTTTACAAATTTTTTCTCACAAGAATTCATATATTGGGTTATCGTAGCAGTACCATCTATATTGGTAGCATCAACTGTACATGAGTACGCTCATGCATATGTTGCATTTAGATTGGGAGACGCTACTGCAAAGGCAGAGGGTAGACTTACATTAAATCCAATTAAGCATATTGATCCAATTGGGGCTCTCTCTATGATTCTTTTTAGATTTGGTTGGAGTAAACCTGTACCAATAAATGAGTATAGCTTTAGTAATAGAGAGGTAGGGACAGCACTAGTAGCATTTGCTGGTCCCCTATCTAATTTAATAATGGCAGCATTAACAGGTTTAATAAACTTTTTATTTATAAAAGACAGTAATTCCCTTATAGCATTTCTGCTATATACATTTGCTATTATTAATATCGCCTTGGCTGTTTTTAATCTCTTACCTGTACCCCCTCTAGATGGACATAAGATAGTAAGAGCATTCTTACCAAAAGGGATAAGATATTATTGGGAGAAGATGGAGAAATACTCTATATTAATAATCCTTTTAATAATATTACCATTCTCTCCGGTAAGAGATATTCTATTCAATTTTATTGGTACCGTACTAGATACTTTTCTTAGCATACTAGGTTTCTAGCTATTCCCCTACCTTTGCGTACCATCCTAATTTATTGTAAAATATATTGTCCCAGTTGGATATAGAGGTTCATAGCTCTACAAGCAAGAGCAGGATTCCCGAAATCGCTTGAACCCTTGGGTTCAAGTTGAGGGTCTCCACCTTCTACGGAAGAGCTCTATGATCCCTCTCTAACTGGGACATTTTTGTTGACTATCTACTCTCTATATAATAAACTTGCTTTTGAAATGCCGAAGTAGCTCAGTTGGTCAGAGCAACGGTTTTGTAAACCGTGGGTCGAGAGTTCGAATCTCTCCTTCGGCTCCATTGCAGGGGTGGCAGAGCGGTCAAATGCATCGGACTGTAAATCCGACTCCTTCGGGATACACTGGTTCAAATCCAGTCCCCTGCATACTTCATCTTATAGTACGTATATCTCTTCTTTAAATGCTGTATATTATCCATAAATATGTTAAATTCTACATATGGATATTTTTAGCTCAGACTACTTAAGAATAGCATTAGGATTAATCTCAGCATTAATACTTTTCTTATACGCTATTGAAAACCTTAGTCACGAAATTCAAGAATTAGCTTCTGAAAGATTTAGAGACAAAATTTCTAAGATTGTAAGAAATAGCTATCTAGGTACTCTCTTTGGAGCATTATCTACAGCAATTATCCAATCTAGCTCTGCAATAACTGTTCTAACTGTAATACTTGTTAATACAGGAATAATATCATTTAGAAATAGTTTAGGTATTCTCTTTGGAAGTAATATTGGAACTACAATTACAGCTCAATTAGCATTAATTAATTCGACACTATTAGCTTCTGTATTAATAATCGTAGGGTTTTTGCTTACTATTCTAAGTCGAAGATCTAAGATATTTGGGAAACCTATTTTCTTCCTCGGCTTTATTCTATTCGCCCTCTCCTTACTCTCTTCATATATAGAGCCACTAAAGAATAATCCGGATGTAATAGCGCTGTTTTCAGAATTTTCGAGTCCAGTGCTAGCCTATTTTATCAGTGCCCTATTTACTGGAATAATACACTCTAGCTCAGTTACCTCTGGTATTGTCGTAATACTAGCACAAGGGGGATTTATCCCTATTGAAGTAGCTATACCTATGATTTTAGGTGCTAATTTAGGCTCAAGTATAACCGCCCTATTAGCCTCTTCTAGATTAAATCTTCATGCTAAGAGGGTTGGACTCGCTAACTTCCTTTTTAATGCGATAGGGACTACTCTCTTTATGATTTTACTTACCCCCTTTATTTGGATTGTACAATCACTATCCGATACAGTAGCAGTACAAGCGGCTTTAGCTCACGTCCTTTTCAATGTATTTAATACCCTTCTCTTCTTAACTTTCTTACAACCATTTGAAGCATTAGTAATAAGGTTAGTGAAGGGGCATGAAGAAGAAATACTCTTTAGAACAAAATATATAAAGAGAAATGGGAAGAAGAGAATAAAACCGAAAGAAAGGATAAGTAATATTAAAAAAGAAATCACCTACTCTATTGAAAACGCTATTAAGATATATCAAATGGCTATATCACTCTTTTACAATTCTAGTGGTTTAGTAATTATGAATATAAATAAGTTAGAAACTTTAAATGACTATTTAGATGATGAAATTACACAAAGTATATTAGATCTTTCAAAACTAAAATTAAGTAAAAAGATAGCACATAGTACTGTTACATTAATAAAAGTTTCAAATACAATAGAACAGATTGGGGATTTGGGTATGGATTTCTCTGAGGTATTTCAAAGAATGCATAATCTTGGAATACCGTATAGAGAGGTAGATATAGAAAGATTAACAGATATACATAATAGATTAATAGATTTATTCAAAGATATAGAAAGAAATATACTTAGTACTACACCTCAGAAATTAGCATTAATAAAAGTAAAAGAGGAAGAGATATATAATATGGTAAAACAAGATTTTGATATACATGTAGAGAGATTACAAAAGGAAGATGATTATGATGGTAATATATTCGTAGATGCAATATCTATTATAGAATTAACAGTATCTAAAGTAAGGGATATAAGGAAGTTACTTCAGAAACAGTTAGCAGAAGAGAAATAAGTATATTAATTTAATTTTTTTATAATATGGAAATGCTAAGTATCCTTTTTTCTATCGTTGCTTTTATTGTACCCTTACTTGTAATCGGAGTTGTAATATATATAATAGTATCAATGACTAAAAACAAACAAAGTGGAGGGAAATTCAA
>DAINAD010000016.1:0-9532 GCA_036733605.1 Patescibacteria group bacterium
CCCTGACTTAACATTACTAATCTATCTAAACCACCACCAAAATCTACATTATGTCTACCTAAGGGGAGGTAAGCATCATTCTCAAAGAGATATTCCATAAAGACATTGTTCCCTATCTCAATATACTTACCACAGTCACAATTAATATGACACTCTTTGCTACATGGTTCTTTCCCAGTGTCATAGAATATCTCAGAGTCTGGGCCACATGGTCCTCCTGTAGGTAATCCCCACCAGTTTGCCTCTTTACCATACTCTTGTATTCTTTCATTCTTTCCGACATTAGCAGTTATTCCATATCTGGAAAATATTTCTTTCCATACCTCTATTGATACAGTATCTTTTGGTATATTCTCTTCTCCTTTAAATACAGATGCATATATTCTGTTAATATCCATATCTAAGACATCTACGAAAAATTCAACTGTCATCTCGATTGCTTCTTTTTTAAAGTAGTCATTTAGAGACCAGTTACCTAACATTTCAAAGGTAGTGTAGTGGGTAGCATCTCCTACCTCATCGATATCCCCTGTTCTTAGACATCTTTGAGAATTAGTTAATCTATTACCTAAAGGATGTGTTTCTCCTTTTAAAAAAGGTACTAATGGAAACATTCCTGCATTAACAAAGAGTACAGAAGCATCATCTTCTGGAATTAATGGGGCACTAGGGATTTCTATATGGTTTTTACTTTTAAAAAAGTCTATATATTCTTTCCTAAGTTGTATGTATGAAAGATTCCTCATGTGTATGATTATATCAGAAGGCAATGCTAAGTAGAATTACTTTGAATTATTATTCTCTTCCTGTTTAACAGCCTCTATTTGTTTATAGAGGGAGTCTAAATCTTCTTCAGGTTCAGGAGGAGTAGTTATCTGTTCTTCTATGATTGGTTCAGGGATATTCTCTTGTATGGGAGTTGGTAATTCAGGCTCAGGTGCCTGGAAATCATGCTTTACTAAATCTTGAAGATCTTGCGTTTGCCTTTGTTCAATTGGTATTTCTGTAGTAGGGGGTACTGATTGAGGAAGTGCATAGTTATTGGGTTCACTTTCTTTAGAGCCATCTTTCCATATTGCTACAATTATCATAGGGATTATTATTGCTAATACAATTAGTCCTAATCCTCCTATTACTATGAAAAGAGTTCTCTTAGCTATCTCAAACCCGAATATATTGAAGTAGTCACTATCCTCTTGCTCCTCTCCACCTTCTATTGTAAATGTCCAACTCTTTTGTACTGAGGTTTTATTACTATCTTCAAATGTTAAATCAACCTTGTGTAATCCGTATGTTAAAGGCTGTTCAGGTATGTATATTACGGTATATTCACTTTCTGAAATCTTATTGATTTTAATATCTTGTGTAATATCCTTATTATCGATTTTTACTAATATACTAGATTCATTTATAGTGGCTCCCTCAGATGATACCAAGGAAGCTTTAATTGTAGGCAATGGGTTACTAAGAGTATCAGTACTTGTAGGTGACATATTTATAACTTGGGGTTGTGGTAATACTATCTGGTCATCTGGTTTTGGAGGTTTTGGAGCCTGTTTAGATATTAATATCTCTTCTGAGATATCCATACCCATACCTGCTGGTATTTGATTATCTACTGCTCTAACTATTACTCTATATGCTCCATCGGTAATATCTTTGAAGTCTATATTGTATGAGGTTATAGAGGGGTTTATATTTTTATTTATTGTTTTCCAAGTATTTTCATTTGTAGGATTAGAAGATATATATATTTCATACTTTATTATTTGACTATCATCTTCTCCTTCCCAACGTACTTTTAGTACTGTATTATCCTTAATTTCAACTGGAGAGACAGGTTCAATTATTTTTACACTTGGGTTACTGTTTTCTTTGGGACTTACACTTATTACCCATGATTGGGAAGAGAGGTGGGTACTGTATCCGTCATGTATGAATATATTTGCTAGGTAACTACCTGCTTTGTTAGTTGAACCTTTTAATTTAATACTTAGTTTTCCATTTCCTCCATCTTCAAGTACGGTAGGTTTAAGCCAATCCTCTCCAACAGTAAAGGAGTATGCGTAGTTTATTGTATCTTTATCTATATCTTCTGCTTGTACTGTATATTCATATGTTACACCTGTTTGAATATTTTGAGATGGTATGGAAGCTCGTGGAGTAGTTGTAAATTGGGGCTTAGTATTTGTTGTAATTGCTCTTACCCCTTTAATATCATATGGACTACTTATTACACATACATATGATTGGTTATTAGTATCAGTCATACTTCCAGAGAGGTTGTATGCTTTCTCTGTCTGAGGTGTAAATGGGAATGATTCAGTAACTGTTTTAGGAGAATCGGTATATTCCTTTGCTAAAAGAATATTTCCCATATTATCGGAGATATTAATATCCTTTACAAAGAATGCTTGTGAGAGTGCATCTACCTGTACCCTTACAGTGCTATTTATTTCTAAAGAGTAAGGGTTTACATTTGGGAATGTAATGATACATGGGTTTGTTTCACTTAATTCAATATCTTCAAATGCTTTATTTCTGAAATCAAAGCTACTGTTTTCTAAGAGGCCGTATACAAAAATTGGAAGAGCAAGTAGAAGTAGAAATGTTAGGAGTATGTTTTTTTTCTTCTTTCTTGTAAGTGGGGCATTTCTCATTTCTATATATTAATCCTTATTTATTACTAACTGCAAGTTTCTCATTGATATCACTTTGTATTTTTGTTAGAACTGAGCTACTGTCTTGCCTATTCTCAACTATCGCAGTTATTGCATCCTTAAGTAAATCTTCTACAAAAGATTGTTCTCCCATTTGCCATGATTTCATATATGGAGCCATTTCTCCTACTGCTTTAGTATATGGGTTTTCTAGTAATTCTGAATTCATTGAAACTCTTGAATATGGTTGTCCAAAATATCTAACCTTTGCTGCATTCTGGAAAAGTCTTCTTTGTTGTTCTGGTTGACTTAAAAATTCTACAAATTTCCATGCCTCTTTTGAGTTTTTACTAGTACTTGTTACTGCATCTGCCCAGTATGAGGAGTAGTAAACTTCTTCATTGTTTGGAAGTCTAGGTAAGGGTGCTAGTGCAAACTTAATTTTAGGAGCATTCTCAAGTATATCCAAAGCTCTCCAAGAGGTTCCAAACATCATTGCTAATTCTCCATTTTGGAATTTAGTTAAATCACTTGGTAAATATATTGCCCATGTAGCATTATCATCCTGTACAAAGGAAGTATATGTATCAAGAGCGGATACAGCTCTACTAGTGGTTAGATTTACTTGATCTCTGGTACTGTTCATTACCTGAACTTTGTTTTGTAAAAGGAAGTAAGAGAGTATATCTATGGAGTGTACAATATTTTTGGAAGTACCAATTGCTAATCCTGATTGAGTAATCTTTCCATTTGAGTCTTTCTTGGTAAGAGCTTGAGCCATTTCCATGAAAGAGTCCCAATCTTTTGGAGGAGCAGGAAATCCTGCTTTAGAAAGAATTTCAGTATTGTAAATTACCATTAATCCATCTATATGTAGTGGTATTGCATATATCTTTCCATCTCTTCCAGTTAAATCATCTACAGCAGTAGGGTAGAATTCTTGAGCATATGTTTCTGCACTCATTACATCTTCAGGTAAGGGTGTAAGGTATTTTTCATATTTGGGTAACCAAGTATTGTGTATTCTAACTACATCAGGAGCTGGTTCTGAAGAAGAGGTTGCTTGTTCTAGTCTTGTATATACGGTATCTTCGTAATTTTTAAAAGATTGTTGTGCATACTTAATCTTTACTCCTGGATTCTCGAATTCATATTTCTCAATCAAAGGATGCATTACATCATCTGATTCCCATATGCCCCAATACACTATCTCTACGTCTTTAACCGCAGGATCAGGGTCTTTAGGTAACATCAAATACATGATTACCGCTATTACAAAAAGTATACCTGCAGTTATCGAAAGTAGTTTGATTAATTTCTTAGTTTTAGAATCCATATTTCATTGTACAAAAATTACAGTCTTTCAGCTACTACTATTAATCTCTTTGTTCCTACACCCAATGGCCAACAGGTCATTAATGTTACTGTCTCCTTATCTCCTTGGGTTTTAAGTATGGAAAAATCATCTGGAGATACAATCTTTTTATTCCTAATCACATACTCTAATTTAATATCTTCTTTTTGTATACTTACAATATCCCCTATATCTACACCCTCTAATTTAGTAAATATTGTTTCAGGTAAGTTAGAGTGTTTGTTAAAGAAACTAATTACCGCACTATGACCATATATGAAGGAGTTACCTCCATCACCTGGTAAAGGAGTTCCTTTAAAGTGTGCTAATCCGAATTTAAGATATTGGTCATATATCTTTTCATCGGAGCTTTCTACATTAGGTGTAATCCTAATATCCTCTATATCAATCTTAGGTATCGTTATATACATATTCTCTTTGTAATTTTTGTTTACAACAATCTCTTTTGTTGTTTTAGTAGTAGGGTCATATGTAAACAGACCTTTGTATTCTAAGCTATCTGCATTCTCTGAGAGATTAGCAAAGTAACTCTTACCAGGGTCGTAATATGCAAATTCATCCTCTATATACTGTCTATATGATTCCGGCAGAGGATCCTTTATCAAATTTTGTTTAAATATTTGAAACTCACCCTGTAGATATGAAGAAAGGAGTGGTACTCCCTGACTTAATACAATTACTAAGCCTACTAAGGCTAATGTCCAAGAAAGGATTTTTTTTGTTACCTGTATTTTCTTTTCACTCTGTTTTTGTACTTTAATATCGTTATCCATTGTAGTAGATATATTACCAGTTAGATATTTGTATGTCATTTGTTGGCACTTAACGTATTTGTCTGCTAGAATATCTTTTGTATGAGTAAGAGAGATTACTATGAAGTTCTTGGTGTAAACAAGGATTCAAAAAAAGAAGAAATTAAAAAAGCATACCGTAAGCTTGTTAAGAAATATCATCCTGATGTTAACAAAGAGGATGGTTCTGAAGAAAAGTTTAAGGAAGTACAAGAGGCATATGAGGTACTTTCTGATGAAACTAAAAGACAGGCATATGATCAGTATGGACATGCTGGTACTCAGGGATTTGACCCTAGAAGTGGTAATGGCGGTGGTACTGAGTATGGCTATGGTGGAGCACCTTTTGATATGGGTGATATTTTCAGTACCTTCTTTGGAGGTGGCAGTGGTTTTGATTTCGGATTTGGACAACAGGGTCAAAGTAGGAATTTAAGAGGAGAAGATTTGAGATATCGAATGAGGTTTAAATTTGATGAAGCTATGAGAGGGGGTGAATACTCCATTAAGGTAGAAAGGAATGTAGCGTGTAGTAAATGTGATGGTAGTGGAAGTGATACTGGTAAAAGAAAAACGTGTGATGTATGTAATGGAAGTGGGAGAGAAAGAAGAGTACAAAACAGTTTTTTAGGTCAAATATCTGTAATGGCACAATGTTCTAGATGTCAAGGTATGGGAACTATCCCTGAAAAAGTTTGTAGCCAATGTAGTGGTACAGGTTTAGAGTCTAAGAGTGAGAGTGTAAAGATTCGAATACCTGCAGGAGCATATGATGGAATGGTATTAAGATTTAGGGATGGTGGTAACGCAAGTTTAAGTGGTGAATCTGGTAATTTGTATGTAGAGATAGAGGTGGAGCCTTCTGAGAAGTTTGATAGGAGGGGAAACGATTTGTACTCTGTAGAGAGTATTACTGTACCGACTGCCGTATTAGGGGGCAAGATTGAGGTAGAGACAATATTTGGGAGTGTTAAATTAAAAATACCAATAGGTACACAGCCAGGTACAATCTTTAAGCTTAAGGGAGAGGGTGCTCCAATACTGGGTAAAGAGGGTAAAAGAGGAGATCTATACGTTCGTATCGATGTTGATATTCCTAAGAGATTAAGCAAGAAAGAGAGAGAAGCATGGGAAGAGTTAAGTAATATGTAGGGTTTACATATATATATTCTTCTGATATCATTACATGAGAAAGATGTATTAAGGGAGGGTGAGATTGGTTCTCACCTTTTTTTTAGTAAAGAAGTATTAAATTTTAACTTTTAAGAATATGGCAATGACATCAGAGTTAGTAGCGGCCATAAATCAGATAGCTGCAGAGAGAGGAATAGATAAAGAGGAAGTTTTTAAAGCGCTAGAGTCCGCTATATTAAGTGCTGTAAAAAAAGAGAAATACGGTAAGGTAGAGAGAGAGTATGATGAAGAGGAAGAAGAGAAAGAGGGGAGTAATTTAGCTGTAGAGGTTGATAGAGAGAGTGGAGAGTTTAAGCTTTTTGCAGTAAAGGTTGTAGTAGAGAAAGTAGAAGATAATGAGAAAGAGATTGCTCTTAGTGAAGCAGAATTAATATCTCCAAGTGTTGAGATAGGGGATTCCATAGAGATAGAGATGCCTTCTGATGATTTAGGTAGGATTGCAACTCAAACAGCAAAGCAGGTACTTTTGCAAAAGATAAGGGAATCTGAAAAGGATGCTGTAATAAGTGAATTTAGTGATAAGGTTGGTGAAGTATATACTGCTTTAATGCAGAGGATGCAAAAGGGTATGGCTGTTATGGAGATAGGTAAGGCTACTGCATATATGCCACCAGAAGAGCAAATATCTAATGAATTCTATAGAGTTGGAGAAAGATACAAGGTATTACTTAAGAGTATTGAAGATTCTCAGGTAATTGTATCTAGAGCTGATCCTAAGTTTTTAATAGAGCTTTTTAAATTAGAAGTACCTGAGATAGAGTCAGGTGTAGTTGAGATTAAGGCTGTAGCAAGAGAGGCTGGTTCAAGAAGTAAGATAGCAGTTGTTTCTCATCAGGATGGTATAGACCCTATCGGTTCATGTGTTGGTCAAAGAGGTATTCGTATAGCAAACATAATGAATGAGTTAGGTGAGGAAAAGATTGATATAATAGAGTGGGATGAGGAGATAGAGAATTTTGTAGCTAATGCACTAAGTCCAGCAAAGGTAGACTCTGTAAAGATTAAGGATGAGACAGCAACAGTAATATCTCCTACAGACCAACTTTCCTTAGCTATTGGCCGTGAAGGTCAAAACGCCAAATTAGCCGGCAAACTTACCGGTTTCCACATCGATATCAAAGGCGAAAAAGGCACTTCAGAGAAAAAAGAAGATCAAGTTTCAGATGACATCTCTACAGACAATGCATGACACAACCACGACCGCCTATTGTAGTAATTTTGGGCCATGTTGATCATGGCAAAACTTCACTGCTCGACGCTTTGAGAAAAACCAATATTGCCACCCGTGAGGCCGGTGGCATCACTCAATCCACTCGTGCTTTCCAGTTACAGTCACCAGTTACAGTTACTTTTATTGATACTCCTGGCCATGCTGCCTTTTCTGCTATGCGCACCCGCGGCGGCCAAATAGCAGACATTGCCATTTTGGTAGTTTCAGCTGTAGACGGAGTCATGCCCCAAACCAAAGAATCTATCACCACTATTAAAGAAGCAGGCATTCCCATGATTGTAGCCATCAACAAAATGGATCTTCCTGGAGCCTCGGCCGATACCATCAAAGCCCAACTCACCGAAAACGAAGTATTGGTCGAAGGCTACGGGGGAGACGTTCCAACTGTTCCCATCTCAGCTAAAACTGGCTCAGGTCTGCCAGAACTTTTAGAAATGATATCTCTAGTCTCTAGTCTCCAGTCTCTAGTTTCAGATCCTTCTGGTCCTCTCGAGTGTGTCATTTTGGAGTCCCACTTAGACGCCCGCCGTGGTCCCATAGCCACGGGGATTGTGAAAAATGGTACCTTAAAAACCGGTCAAGAATTATTTCTCGATAAACCCGTCGGCAAGGCCAAAGCCCTTTCTGTCGATCCTGCTCCCCCCTCCACCCCCGTAGAAATTCTCGGTCTGACCTCCGTCGTCCCCGTCGGTTCTCTTCTCACTTCCACCATCCAGCATCAAGATCCAACTTCCAACTTCAAACGTCCACCCTCTAATCACACTATTTTAAACGTCATCTTAAAAGCCGACGTTTTAGGTTCCCTTGAAGCCATTACTTTTTCCTTGCCTGCTGAAGTCAATCTTGTGTCTTCCTCCACAGGGGAAGTTCTTGAGTCTGATGTTTTGTCAGCTGCTTCTACTAATTCTCAAATCATTGCTTTTAATGTCAAAGTTCCCGCCTCTTCTGCCAAATTAGCCGACGTCGACAAAGTTAAGATCCATACATTTAATATCATATATGAGCTTTTAGATGCTTTAGACAAACTGGTTCATCCTCAAAGTCTGGAAACTATCGTGGGCGAAGCTCAAATCATAGCCGAATTTAAAATTGATGCCCTCCGTGTTGCTGGTTGTAAATGTACTTCTGGAGAAATTTCTAAATCCAATACTATTAAGATTGGGGACAAACAAGCCCGCATCAAATCTCTCAAAATGGGCAAAACAGAGGTCGAAAAAGTCAAAACCGGTCAAGAATTCGGAGCAGTTTTTGCCCCCCCGGTTGACTTTAAGATAGGTGAGAATATAATCGCGGTCATCACCAATGGCTAAACCCGATACTAACCAATTCAAAGGTTTATTGGATTCTGCTCATTCAGTAGCCGTTCTTCTTCCCAAAAATCCTTCTTTTGATGCCGTAGCCGCCGCTCTCTCTCTTAAATTAAGCCTTGATCAAGCAGGCAAACCCACCACCGTCGCCTGCCCCGAAGCCTTAACAGTTGAATTTCATCGCCTAGTAGGAGCCGATTCCGTCAGTTCGCATTTTGGCAGCCGCAATTTGGTCATTACTTTCCCGGGCCAAACTGAAATTGTGGATAAAGTCTCTTACAATTTAGACGACAAAGGCGAACTTAATTTAGTTATCACTCCCAAACCAGGCACTCCCGGTATCGATTACAAACGCTTGAATTTCGTCTCTGGCGGCTCTCAAGCAGATTTGGCCATTGTTTTTCCGGGCGCCGAAATTCCTGAAATCCTGGCTCAAACCAAGCAATTTGCCATCACAGGATCCGAAGACGTCGCCATTGTCTTAGAAACTCTCAAATTACCCATTAGTTCAGACGCAGCCTCAAATCTTTTAGCCGGAGTAGAAAAAGCCACCTCCAACTTTACCCAAAATACTACCGTAGACACTTTTGAAGTGGCTGCCGTTCTCATGCGTCATGGTGCCCGCCGCCACGATACAGTTGAAGCCAGCTCATATCCTCCCGGCTCAATTCCGACTTCCGACGCTCCGACTAATCCGAGCCCCGACTTGTACGCTCCCAAAGTATTTTCCGGCACCACCGTTTCATAATTTGTGTTATAATACCAAACAGTAAGAGACATTAACGAGAGTTTGTTAAGTTATTAACTCACTCCCGCCCTATCTCTTCATATTTTATTGCATATACCCCAATTGTCCCCTCTTAGATTAAGAGGGGAAACCCCGAAGGGGAGGGGTGATACTAATTATGGCACTCGATACTAAATCCAAAGTAGAAGTCATCAAAAAATTTGCCCAAGGCAAGGGGGACACTGGT
>DAINAD010000017.1:0-9009 GCA_036733605.1 Patescibacteria group bacterium
ACAGGGTGTACATTGGGGATTTATAGCTAAACCATCATATTTAGCAGAGAATGAATGGTATGTATCTTTTAGAAGTACAAAAGGATATCAGAAAGTAGATAAGATAGCGGAAGCATTAAATGGTGGAGGTCATGAATACTCATCAGCATGTAAGATAAAAGCCAGTGATGGGGATGAGGCTAGTAAGATAGTTTTAGAAGCTATAAGCAAGATATTAAGTACTACTCCTTCTTCTCCCCCTTCTCCAACTCCCTCACTTTCCACATAAATAGCCTACTTCTATCTTTTGCATTAGGATAATCTATTGCAAAACTGTATGCCTGTTCTAATATTACCCTTGGTTTTTCCTTAGCCCATTTAATATACATAGTAGCTCTCTTACTATCACCTAGCTTACCTGCTAACTGTAATCCGTAGTACTGATACTCCTTAGATATATACTTATGCTTATCATTAAGTATAACTTTCTTTTTAGAAAATTCTTCAGTATTAAATAACTCCTTTTGAACTTTGGAATCTTTCTCTTTCTCTGTTAATTTTAAGAGTAAATCCTTAAGAGATTCCATATATGTTTTTAAAAAATATTACTCTTTTTTCTTCTTACCCTTAGGAAGAATATCTTCATATATTTTTTGAGTAGATTGTTCTAACTCAGATCTCATTTGAGGAAAGAAGGTACCTTCCCTACCAGAGACATCTTCCATAAACCAGAAGATTCTCTCACTCTGACCATATCCACTTGTAGGTGGCATACCGTACTCTAACATTTCTACAAAATCGATATCTAACATCTGTGCCTCTTCATCTCCACTCTCTCTTAATCTTTGCTGCTCCTTAAATCTCTCTAATTGATCTATTGGGTCATTAATCTCAGAGTAACCATTACCTAACTCACTTCCCGCAATTATTACCTGGAATCTTTCTGTTAACCTACTGTCATCTTCTCTAGATTTTGCTAAAGGAGATACAAACATAGGGTGATTTACTAAAAATGCAGGACCCGATACCTTAGCTCTAATTACCTTCCACATATTATCTATCATTCTATTCCTATTCATATCTCCATCTACCTCTATCTTGTTATCCTTTAGTGCCTTCTCTATCTTCTCATCTGAATCTTCAAATATATCTACATTAAAATTCTTTTTAATAACCTCTGCAAAATCTATCTCTTCCCATTCATCAGCTAAGTCAAAGGTATGACCTCTTGTTGTGAATTCAGTTTTACCATACACCTTGTTAGCGATTTCTAAGAACAACTCTCTAACCAATTTCATATTATCTTCATAATTAGCATATGCCCAATACCATTCAATATCGTAGAATTCCTGTAAATGTTCATCATCCATACCCTCATTCCTAAAGTTGGGACCAAATGTATATATTTTTTCTAAACCTCCCCCTATTAATCTCTTCTGGTAAAGCTCTGTAGATATTCTTAGATACAAATCAATATTTAGCGCATTGTGATGTGTAGTGAAAGGCTTAGCATCAGCACCTCCTGTTACTGTTTCTAATACGGGTACCTCTACTTCCATAAAGCCATTCTTTTTAAGAAATTCTCTTTGTACTTCCCAGAACTTAGCTTTTCTCTCAAACAGTTTAATATTCTCTTCATTAATAACTAGGTCTAGATATCTTCTTCTGAATTTCTGCTCTTTGTTTTTTAAATTCCTTGGTATTGGCCTAAGAGCTTTAGTCAGTAATTTAATACTTTTAGAAAGTACAGATATCTCACCTGTTTTACTCTTACTAATCTCTCCTCTTACCTCTATGAAATCTGCTAGGTCTAGAAGGTCCAGGTTCTCCCAACTTAAAGACTCTTTCTCATTCTCTAACCAATCACTCTTTACTATGATTTGTATACTTCCTGTTTGATCCTTAATATCTGCAAATGTTAATTTACCATGTGTCCTCCATCCCACTATTCTTCCTGCAACTGTATGTATCTTTCCTTCATACTTTTCAAAATCATTTTTAATTGTTCCAATACTAATATCCCTATTAGATTTAGCAGGGTATGGGTTAATACCTAAAGACTTAATCTTTTCTAATTTCTCTAGTCTAATTTTTCTCTGACCAATGAGATTACTTTTTAAAGAATCCTCCATTTATATATCTCTCTACAATTTATTCTATCCCCAAATTATATCACAACGAAAAATTACATCTACAAAGGAGATGATGTATAATTGGGGAATTAAGATAATATACATTAAAGATGTCAGAGGATATTCTACAAAGGATTACAGCATTAGCAAAAAGAAGAGGAATAATATTTCCTAATTCAGAGATATATGGTGGTATAGGGGGGTTTTACGATTACGGTCCTGTAGGTGTAGAAATGAAGAACAATCTTAAGAGGTACTGGTGGAAGAATATTGTAGATATGAGAGAGAATGTTGTAGGTATAGATGGGAGTATAATTACACATCCAAAGGTTTGGGAGGCATCAGGGCATGTCACAGGCTTTGCTGATGAGGTAGTAGAGTGTAAGAAGTGTCATCAGAGATTTAGACCAGAGGATATTGAGGAGAAGTGTCCTAAGTGTGGTAGTAAGGAATTCACTGATTCAAGAAAATACAATATGTTGTTTAAAACAGAGGTTGGTGTATTAGAGGGAGAGAAAATGGATGCATATTTAAGAGGTGAAGCATGTCAGAATATATATTTGAATTTTAATAGTGTTGTAGATTCTACTAGACAACAGATTCCCTTTGGTATTGCTCAGATTGGTAAAGCTTTTAGAAATGAAGTTACTCCTAACAAGCTAACCTTTAGAACAAGAGAGTTTGAACAGTGGGACTTACAGTATTTTGTACATCCAGATGATATGGAGAAATGGTTTGAGTATTGGAAAGAGGAGAGGATGAAGTTCTATAAAGGGTTGTATAGGAAGACAGAGAATTTAAGATTCTTTGAACATCCTAAGGACAAACTCGTCTTCTATGCTAAGAAAGCATTTGATATTGAGTATCAGACACCATGGGGATGGTCAGAAAATGAAGGTATACACTGGAGAGGAGATTACGATCTAACACAGCATAGTAAATTCTCCAAAAAAGATTTGTCATATACCAATCCTCAAACAAATGAGAAATATATACCTTGGATTGTAGAAACCTCTGGAGGGGTAGATAGAACACTCTTCTTCTTACTCTTAGATGCATATGAAGAGGAAGATTTAGGAGAGGGTAATACAAGAACAGTATTAAAGATTAACAAAGATATTGCAGCATACAAAGCCGCTATATTCCCACTTGTTAGTAACAAAGAAGATATTGTTAACAAGGGTAGAGA
This sequence comes from Patescibacteria group bacterium, assembly GCA_036733605.1. Lineage (GTDB taxonomy): Bacteria > Patescibacteriota > Dojkabacteria > SC72 > SC72 > JAVEVH01. The sequence continues at coordinate 3,301 of DAINAD010000017.1, forward strand.
GATATTTAGTATGTTAGCAGAAAACAACAAGGTAGTATGGGATGATAGAGGAAATATTGGTAAGAGATATAGATACCAGGATGAGATAGGTACTCCATACTGTATTACCATAGATTACGAAACATTAGAAAACAATACTGTAACAGTAAGAGATAGAGATACAATGAAACAGGAAAGAGTTAAGATAGAGGATTTACAATCAGCTATTAATTAACAAACATCTAATACTTTGTATGAGATAGTATTACCTCTTACTTTTAGAGATACGGTCTCTCCCATTTTTGCTTTAAGTAATTTTCTACCCAGTGGTGATTTATCTGATATATAGCTTTTAGTAGGATCTGCCTCTATAGAGGATACTAATTTAATATCTAATATCTTAATTCCTTCCTTTAGCTTTATATTAGAACCAATTTCTATTTTATCTGGTACACAGTAATTCTTATCCTTAATCAGTTCACAGTTATCTAAAATATCACTAACTTCCTTAATTTTTTTCTCAATAGATTGCTTCTCTAATGCTATTACACCAAGCATAGCATCATCTTCGTCACTATCATTTTCCCTAGATTCTTCCAATCTATTAGTAGCTTCTATCAAATCTTTCTCTTGTAACTCCTTTAATTCATTAATGAGTTCTTTTTTCTTTTCGATTGTAATCTGGTATTTTTCTGTTTTCATTGGTATGGGAAATAAACTTATGTAGTTATGTTTAATTTTAAAGTATTTAGAGTATCTAAACAAGGTCAAACTATTTACTCAGATATTTGGCTTTAAAGATACCCTAAGACGAGATTTTTTCTTTTCTCCACTCCTCTATTTTTTTATGATGACCTCCTAGTAATACATCAGGAACTCTCCATCCATTAAATTCTTCAGGTTTAGTATATTGAGGAAAGTCTGGAGTATCTGTATTAAAGGTTTCAGAGATGAGAGATTGCTCATTACCCAATACTCCTGGTATTAATCTTGTAATACCATCTACTAATACTAATGCAGGTAACTCTCCTCCAGAGAGTACATACTCCCCTATTGAGAATTCATAATCGACTAAATGTTCATGTATTCTTTGATCAAATCCTTCATAGTGACCACACAGTATGATGTAGTGTGCATCTTTAGATTGGGAGAGTTCTTTTAATTTACTTTGTACTAATTTCTCTCCTTTTGGTGATGTTAACATTACAATACTGTTTTCTTTTCTTAAATCTTTTAAACAGTTATATATTGGTTCTACTTTCATTACCATACCAGGTCCTCCACCATATGGTGTATCATCTACACTTTTGTGTTTATCTAATGCCCAATCTCTAAGATTGTGTACTTTAATACTTACCAATCCTTTCTCTTGAGCCCTCTTAGGTATACTACTCTCAATATATGGAGTAATTACTTCTGGAAATATTGTTATTATATCGAAATGTATCATATATATTTACTAATCCTTTCATTAAACCAGTCATATTCTAACTCTATTCCAAAGATTTTCTTAAATACTTTGTTAAACTTTTCTTCGTTATCTATATCATTTAAAGATTTAAGAAGTTCTAATATCTTTTCTCTTCCATATTCTTTATCTAATATCATTACTGCAAAACCCGATTCATCGTACAATCCACTACCTCCTTGATGATAGAAATCTATAAATCTTTCAAACTTCTTTATTTTTCCCTTTAGCTCTAACTGGCCCGATGAATATATTGCTATACCTTCCATGAACCATTTCGGTACATATTTACTATAAAAGATTCTAGAATATAGATGGCTTATTTCATGTCTTAAAAGATACTCATACTCCTTATCTGAATATTTATGACTACTTTCGGTTTCATATACTTCTGGTTTTAATAGGTATACACTACCTAAATCTCCTAAGCTTGTTCCCACTACCCAATCTTTTGTTTTCTCTCCATACAAAATGTCAAACTCTTTCCTACTTTGAATAAGGAAAATCCTTGGCATATTTCTATTCCAATTAATCATATAGAATTCATTCAATTGTTTAATTGCTTCTTTATAGAATTTCTCTATTTTCTTGTTCTCTACGGATTTAATATCAAAAATCATTTAGGGAGAATTGTCTATATTAAATGGTACCGCTACGGGGAATCGAACCCCGATTACATGATTGAGAATCATGTGTCCTAACCGTTAGACGATAGCGGCATATCCCAAGTATTCTATCATAAAAGGGCGATTTCTAAAATATAATTGGACTCATTGACAATTGTATTAAATATCTATAACATTGCTCGGAACTAACTTAGATATTGGTCAAATGGGAGAAAATAACTCAAAAGTACTGCTCACAAAGGAAGGATTAAAGAAATTAGAAAAAGAACTTCATAGAAGAGAAGGACTTTTAAGAAACAAGCTTCAAGAAACTCTTAACCAAATGAGAAGTCAGGGTGATTTAAGAGAGAATGATGGATATACAATGGCTGTAGAAGATTTCCAGAATAATGAAGAGAAGATATTAGAAATCAAACAAACTATAGAGAATGCAGAGATAGTTTTAAAGAGAAAAAGTAGTAAGGTAGAATTAGGCTCTATTGTAACTATTGAGTGTGAGGGAGGAAAGCATAAAACCTTCAACATCGTAGGAGAGAATGAAGCTAACCCTTTAGAAGCAAAAATATCATATAAATCACCAATAGGGAGTTCTCTTTTAGAAAAGAAAAAAGGTAGTAAAGTAATTATTGAAACTCCTGCTGGTAAAACCTCATGTAAGATTATCTCTATTGAGTAATCTTTCAGCTGTGAATAAATGTTCCTTCGTTTAATATTTTGTTTATCTCCTCTATTTCATAGAGTAATTTACCACCTGTTACATGGAAAGAGATTCTCTTTTTATCACAAAATATTGAGCATTTAGCATCTACAGGAATATGTGCATTAGGTATTAAATCTTGATCAGGTACTATCTCAAACATTTGGAAATACTCTGCCCATGTCATATCTCTAATAGGGGTAGCATCAAAGAACTCTTTTGGATCTTTATTATATATAAAGTCTACATTAGATATCTTATACACTCTTTCTGTATGTAGTGTATCAGCAAATATTGCTGCATCCATATCTGTACTCCAACCTACTTTTAGTCCTCCACTTACCATATTACCCTTAGGATTGGAGTTTAAATACTCATATGCATCCCCTAAGGTCTTAGGAACAAATATTTCTTTGTCTTCTAGATATGCGGCAAGTATGGTAGCGTTCGTTTGTGTAATAGACATAGCAATACCGTGTATACCATTTATATCCTTAATATTCTCAGACACCTTTCCTTCCATATTTCTAGAAAGACCTCCCCCTCCTGTTACCAATACAATATGGTTATATGAATCCTTGTTATCCCAATACCATTTCTTAATTCTTTTAAACAAATCAAAATTAATATTTAATAGATGGTCATACAGTATTGAACCCCCTACTTTTAATACAATGTCTTTTTTCATATGTTAAGAATTAATATTAATGCTAAAACAGAATAAATGAATGGTAATAAATATTCAACTAATTTTAATTTACCTGCAAACCTAATATTCCATAAAGAGAGTATTAGATAGAAGGCTAATGTACTAATAGCTGGTAACATAAAAATATTTGTCGTAATTAAAAATCCTGATGTTAAAGTTACAAAAGCAGAAGATATTAAACTCATTACAAAGGCAGACATACTCTCTTTTCTGTGTATCTTAATATCAGACCAAAACAGGATAAAAGAAAAGATGAAGATAATCGGAAGTACATACCAAATCATAACTCCAAGTCTAATTACTACACTACTTAAGAAGAAGAATGTAGCTATACACATAAAATCAAAAATAGCCCTAGTCTGACTCTCTATACTGTATATCTTGTTAAAAGAGCTTTTAATATTAAGGAATAGGATTAGTAGTAATATCATAGATATCCCTATCAATACCAAATCCATTAGAAACAAAGTATTAAAATATATATATGCTAGTAATGATGAGTAAAAGAGAATAGGAAGTGCAACATTAGTAAAGAATCTCTCTCTTAGTGATATTCTTTGTATTACCTCGCTGTATTGAGATATTTTTCTACCAGAATATAGAGCAAATGCTCTAACAAACCAAGTTAATATTAGCAAATTACCTAATACTCCACTTAATAGATATATATTATTTGGTGAATGTGTAGAGTAAGCAAAATATACTGTAACTAATACAATAAGAAGTAAGTAAAATATCTCATTTTTAAAATCTAATCTCTTTTTCAATTTTAGGCAGTATTAAATTACACTAAACCTCCGAAACCTTTAAATACACCAACTAATATTATTAACCACCATGCTCCTACTGTGAATAGTTCTCCAGCACTTTTTCCCAATCTCCCTTTTCTCCAATATACATATATCTCTATACTTAATAATATAAAGACAAAGCCCACTATTATCAAACTAATACCATCTGTTGTACCTATTACATTCCTAAGCCAGAGAACTAAGTTTGTTCCAAAATCGGTAGAGTCTTCATCTCCTTCTAAGAAATATTCCGATATATCTATTTCAGAAATATTTCCTGCCTCATCCGTTGCCATTAGTACAGATCTATCACTTATATCTTCTTTAGGGATATTTAGTGTAGCAATATTTTCTTCTGTAAGTTCTAAATCAAATGTTTTATCTCCTGTAACAAATTTTAATTCGGTAGTATCAGATGAGTAAGAGAATTGTAGCTCAATATACTCTGTATCTCTTTTAACGGTAATTGTAGATTGATCAACTTTTGGAGGAGTGGAATCTATTGTAAATGTTACTACATCAGACTTAATATCCTCTCCTTTAATTTTTGCTTGTAAGTTTTGCTCACCCTCTTCCCAATCAGAACCTTTATCAAATTGCCAATCTTTTGTACTGCTTTCTGTTTCTCCAACTATACTATCACTATTTAATATTTCTACTATGTACTCTCCTGAGATATTACTTGTCTCACCTTTAATATCTACATTAGCATCATCAATTACCTCTCCCATCTTAGGATTAGTTATGCTAATAGATTTAATTTCTCCACTTTCCTTTATACTTGGTACTATTGGTTTTGTAACAGTATCTGTATTTGATTTTACAGTTGTTGTTGGAGAGAAGGTTTGAGTAGTTGGATTACCAAACATCTGAACTACAAGAATGGTTTCTTTTCCAAGCAGGGTTCCCTCTACTACTGCTACCCCAATATCTTTATACTTTCCACTCATTATATTTTCTTTATGTGTTGGGCTAGCCATCCATGCTTCATGTACACCCTCTGCTGTTCTAAATCCTTTTGCTAAATTCTCTCCGGCGTAGACATAGGTATATCCTGCTTGAGTAATAAACATCCAAGGGGTTTCTCCATTAGGACCGTAATGATCCCAATACTGCTCTTCGAACATATTGTTAGCTTTAGCAGTGGCTGCAGCAGCTAGTTTCGCATTTGTATTTAGGGTATTTAAACCAACAGCTGCTCTCTCTTGGTTTGTTAACATAATGATATTGGATGGAGTGATACTACTAGCCATAGCCTGAGGTATGCCTAGAAAGCCCCCAAAGGTGTTCACAAAGGCCAGAATGATAGTATAGGTAACTAAGGCTACCTTTCTTAAAAGGATAGGCTTGTAATGGTTCTCTTTACTTGGAATAAATAGTTTCCTCACTTTTATTGGCAGATAGTGCAAGTAATATATTTATATATACTAGCAACTTAA
>DAINAD010000018.1:0-8945 GCA_036733605.1 Patescibacteria group bacterium
GCAAGAATACTCTCTAAAGAGGGGTATGATGTATATCTTGTTGGAGGAGCTATTAGAGATATAGTTATGGGAAAAACTCCTCATGATTTTGATTTGGCTACTAATGCACTTCCTGATGAGATGTTAGAGCTGTTTCCTAAAGCAGTTTCAACGGGTGCTAAATTTGGTACTGTAATTGCTTTGGTAGCAGATGTAGAAGGGGAGAATAAAGAGGTAGAGGTTACTACTTTTAGAAGTGAAGCAGAGTATATAGATGGTAGATGGCCAAGTAAGGTAGAGTTTGTAAATGATTTAGATAAAGATTTAGGTAGAAGAGATTTTACAATTAATGCTATGGCTTTAGATCTTTCCTCTGACCTATTAGATGGGCAAGAGGTAGAAAGGGAGTGGGATATACATGACCCTTTTAGTGGTATTACGGATATAAATATGAAATTGATTAGAGCAGTAGGTACTCCTATCGAAAGATTTAAAGAGGATGGATTAAGAGCTTTTAAGGCGTGTAGATTGGCTTCTCAATTAGATTTTGAAATAGAGGAGGAAACCTTTAGCGCTATTAAAGAGAGTTTGCCTGTAGCTAAACAGGTCTCTATGGAAAGAGTTAGGGATGAATTTATGAAGTTACTTTTAAATTCACCTAAGCCTTCTAAGGGAATAGAGTTAATGAGACAAACTGGATTACTAAATATTTTCCTCCCAGAGTTACTAGAAGGATATGGTGTTGAACAAAAACTCTTCCATGCTCACGATGTATATACACATAGTATTAGGACATGTGATTTTGCAGAAGATTCTGTAAAATTAGCTGCATTACTACATGATATTGCTAAACCTAGAACAGATATGGGTAATGGGCATTTTTATGGCCATGATGTTGTTGGTGTAGAGATGGTAGAGACCATTATGAAACGTTTAAAGTTTTCTAAATCAGAAATAGAGAGAACTAAACTACTTGTTAAAAACCATATGTTCTACTATCCTCATTCTCAACAAGAGAGTAAGACAGGTGAAGAGCTTTCTTTAAGTCAATGGAGTGATTCTGCTGTAAGAAGATTTTTAAATAGGGTAGGGGAAGAGAATGTAGAAGATTTGTTTAAATTAAGGATAGCGGATGCTACATCTAATCCAAACTCTCCATTTCAACCAGAGGAAATTACAGAATTACAGAAACATATATCAAGGGTAAGAGCTCAGGATATGGCACTTAAGGTTACTGATTTAGATATTAAGGGAGAGGACTTACAAAGTATTGGTATTAAACCAGGACCAGAAATGGGAAGAGTATTAAAAGGTTTGCTAGATATTGTAATTGAGGATCCTTTAATGAATACAAAAGAGAAATTGTTGGATGAAGCGAAGCATATGTTGTAATATTTAAATAATTAATTTTGTTTACTGCCTGATATGAAGTTAAAATTCTGCGGTGCTACTAGAACAGTTACAGGTTCCTGCTACTATGTTGATACGGGTTCTTACAAGTTCTTAGTTGATTGTGGTGCATTCCAAGGTAAAGATGATTTAGATGCACTTAACTATGAACCTTTTCCATTTGATCCTACTCAGTTGGATGCAATATTTCTAACACATGCTCACTATGATCACTGTGGAAGAATCCCCATACTAGTTAAACAGGGTTTTAAGGGTCGTATTATTGGTACTCAACCTACAAGAGATTTGGCAAAGATTGTATTACTTGATTCTGCAAAACTTCAACAAGAGGAGTATGAGAGATGGCAATCTAGAAGTAAAAAGGAGGCACCTTCAAAAAATCTCTCAGAAGAAGGTTCACTGTATGCTCAGAGAAAGCCTCTCTTTTCAGAAGCAGATGTAGAGAGTATGTTTGAACTGTTTGATGTATATCCATACGGTTCATCTGTTGACTTAAAGAAGGGAGTAGAGTTTAGAATGAGAGATGCGGGACATATATTAGGTTCTGCTATGATTGAGTTTTGGATAAAGACAGCAGAGGGTAGGGAGAGAAAGATTGTATTTAGTGGAGACTTAGGACAACCAGGTGCAAGAATAGTGAGAGATCCTGACTTAGTAAGAGAGGCAGACTATGTTATCTGTGAAGCTACATATGGTAATAGGTTGCATAAGAATAAGGATGAGACTGTATTAGAATTACTTTCAATTTTAAAACAAGCACAAGAGGAGGGTGGTAATGTTTTAATACCATCTTTTGCAATAGAAAGAACTCAAGAGATTTTGTATGAGATTAATCTATTTGTTGAAAACAAACTACTAAATAACTTAGAAGTGTATTTAGATAGCCCTATGGCATCTAAAGCAACAGCTATATTTAAACAGTATCCAACCTTTTACGATGAAGATGCTAGAAGATTGCTTGAGAAAGGTGATGACCCATTCCATTTTGCTGGTTTAGTACCTGTGGATTCTGCTGAAGAATCAAAAAGATTAATATCTAAAAAGGGAGTTGTCATTATTGCTGGAAGTGGAATGTGTACAGGTGGAAGAATAGTGCATCATATTAAAAACCATATTGAGAAGGAAAACACACATATGGTTTTTGTAGGCTATCAGGTAGAGGGTACATTAGGAAGAAAGATAGTAGACAGGAGTCCTGAGGTAAGAGTAATGGGACAAACCTTACAAGTTAAGGCCCAAATACATACATTAGGAGGATTCTCTGCTCATGGAGATCAAAGAGACCTAAGATATTGGTTAAGAAGTTTTGGACACTCTCCTAAAAAGATTTTCATTGTACATGGTGATGAGGAGATAGCTATCGGATTTGGTACAAATATTAAATCTGAATTAGGAATAGAGGTCGATATACCTAAATTAAACGAAGAGTTTGATCTTAAGTAAGATGAGTGTAAAGCAGATACTAGACATAGAAAAAGATATAAAAGAATTGAACATACAGGGGGCAACCAATGTAGCTATTGCTACCTTAGAAGGAATGAAGATTTTTATTGAAGAGTCCAATGTTACAGATAAAGAGCTGTTTTACAAAGAGTTAGAGAGAGTAGGTAACAAATTAGCGAATGCAAGGTTGAATGAACCTTTAGCAAGAAATGGGGTTAAATATGTAGTTCACCTCTTTTTGAAAAAGAAAGATGATTTACACTCCATCAATGACATGAAACAACAGTTGTTAGACTACTGTGATGAGTACCTATTTAAAATATCTGACTCTAAGAGAAGTATCATAGAATTAGGTCTTCCATATGTTAAACATTTTGAAAATGTTCTTACTCATTGTCACTCATCTACAGCAGTAGCAATATTAAAAGGTATAGGGGGATTAAATAGTTCATTTGATGTTGTTTGTACAGAGACTAGGCCTCTATTTCAGGGTAGAACAACTGCTAAAAGTCTTTTAGATGACGGTATTTCTACCACTATGATAGCTGATAGTGCTGCAGAGTCCTTTATTATTGGTAGAGGTTCTGTTTCTATAGATGCAATCTTTATTGGTTGTGATCAGATTACTCTAGATGGGTACTGTATAAATAAGATAGGGAGTTGGGGTATAGGTATGGCAGCTAACTTAGCTAGTAAGCCTTTGTATGTAGTTTCACCACTTTTAAAGGTAGATCCATATATTAAAGCTAAAGATATATCTATAGAAATTCGTGAAGATGATGAATTATGGAGTGAGGCACCTAAAGAGCTTAAGATGTTTAATCCGGCATTTGAGATAGTAGATGCAAAACTCATTACTGGTTTTATGACTGAATTTGGTATTATTAAACCAGAGGAGATATATGATATTGTTAAAGCTAAATATACGTGGCTTTTTGATGATTAATTTAAAATAACAAAAATATGGCACTATACTTAAAGAGTAAGAAATTTGATCTAGGAGCAGGTAAAGATTTGTTTGTTTTGATGCATAGTGAGGATGCTGATGACCTAGGAGTGAAGGAGGGGGAGGTCCTTTTACTAGGTTTTAAGGATGTAGAACTTTACGTAAAAGTTATAATTACGGATAGTGAACTAACACAGGGAGAAGTGGGTCTGTATGAGGAATTAACACAGGAATATCATATCCCAGAGGGTAGAAAGATACTACTTGATATACCTGCACCTACTAAGTCACTTGAAGCCATTAGAAAAAAGATCTCAGGTCATAGGCTAAATGAGGAGGAATTACTCTCAATTATGGAAGATATAGGGTCTAGAAGGCTTAAGGAAACGGAAGTGGCATTTTTTGTGGCTACTTTCTTTAGTCCAGGTTTTGATGATGATGAGATAACTTGGATGACAAAAGGCATGGCCCAATCAGGAGAGATTTTAGACTTTAAATATATAAAAGATAATAAGGGGTTAGTAGTAGATAAGCATTCAATAGGTGGGACAGCGGGTAAAGGTATAACTCCTACCTTAGTTCCAATTTTAGCAGCAGCTGGCTTAGTAGTACCTAATACGTCTACAAGAGCTATAACTTCACCAGCAGGTACCACGGATATTTTAGAGAGTGTAATGCCTGTAGCTTTGACAAAAGAAGAGGTATACAAGGTTGTAGAGAAAACAGGTGCTTGTATGATATGGGGTGGTTCACTGTATTTAGCTCCTGCTGATGATGAAATCATTAGTGTAGAGAGGTCTTTAAGGATACAGGAATTTCAGAAAGTATTAGTAAGTATTGTTGCTAAGAAAATAGCAATGGGTTCTACATTTGTTCTAATAGATTTACCATATGGTAAAGGTACTAAATTAGAGAAGCCGGATGACCTAGAATTTCTAAGTAGAGAATTTGAGAAACTCTTCCATAGGTTTGGGATAAAGTGTGTAACACACAAAAGAATAGTAAGAGGACCAGATGGTAATGGAGTAGGTCCTCTATTAGAAATGAAAGAGTGTTTGAAGGTACTTGAAAGAGATGAGAAACGTTCAGAGGAGTTAGAGGATGTAGTAATAGAGATGGCTGCTAAGATATTTGAAAACAATGGTAAGGCTAAAAAGGGTATGGGTAAGAAAGTTACTCTAGATTTGTTAGATTCAGGTAAAGCACTAAAGAAATTCTGGGATATTGCTAAGGCTCAAGGAGAAAAAAATATCATTAAGTCTTCTGATATTAAGCTTGGTTCTCTTACACATGAGGTTAAATCATTAAAGAGTGGAGAGCTTAAAAATATCTGTACAAGAGAAATAGTTGAAGTTGCAAGATCACTGGGTACCCCTAAGATTAAGGAAGCTGGTATATATTTTAATAAGATGCCGGGTGATAAGGTAGTAAAGGGAGATACATTAATGACTTTATATGCAACTACTAAAGACAGAATGGAAGATGGTATTAAGGCTGTTGATTTTGAGAAGTTCTTTGAGATTTAGTTCTTCTTATTAATATTGTAATAAGAGAGAGTAATAGTATTAAGAGTACTAATACAACTAGTATAGGTAATATTATTATAAAAGCTTTTCCAATTGTAGTTGTTTTAACTAAAATATTTAAAGTATCTTTTACATCCATATCCTCTCCCTGTGTAGCTATATCACTATATGAGAGTAGGGTACCTACTTCAGGTACATCTTTTTCTTCTATGGCATATACTTGTATAGAGTAATTCTCTTTTGTAAAGGTACTTAAATCTATACTATCTGCTGTATATACTCCTAAATTAGTATCATCATCATCAAAGAATGTTTCCCAAAGTACTGAGTCAATATTAGTTCCAATTTGCATATTAACACTCTCATATGATGGATCTATGCTTAACCATCCATACTCTGGTACCCATAGCTGTACCCACTGATGTGGTACATTCTTTTGGTCAGTTATGTCCTCAATACCTACATATCCAACTGCAGCTCTTGTAGGAATACCCTGTGCACGAAGTAGGGCAATCATTGAATCGGAGTACTCCATACATACAGATGCTCCCCCTTGTAGTGCTGCTTTAGCTCCAATTCTTTCATTACTACTTTCAGCCTTTGCATTGTCATACTCTAGTACCTCATTTATATATCCATATGTACTTTTAATTACATCTAGTACAAACTCCTTCTCTTTTACTAACTCCAAAGCTTGAGATTGTATGAAGGTATCTGTTGTTTCCCAATATTTTGTTGGTAATAGATATGCAGAGAGTTTACTATCCTTTCTTACAGCATCTTTGTATTCAGAATATTCTAAATTAGGAATATTCCTACTATTTTCTAAATCTCCCTGTTCTACCCATATATATCCGGAGATAAGAATTTGAGTATCTTTGTTTGCAGGTACTTCAAAAGTACCAATGACATTACCCTCTAAATCTATCGTTACCTTACTTGGTTTAGGATATATATCCTCAATCATTACCCTTTGATTTGTTTCTGCGAACTCTCTAGGCAAAGGTACTTGGTAAATATTTGTTGAAAGAGCACTTAGTGCTTGGGAGTATTTCTCTGGAACAATATTATCTGTCTTAGGTGCCTTTAATTTAGTTTCAAATCTAAATACTCTCGCTGTTCCAAATTCCATATATACAGGTACACCAACTCTGTCTTCTCCATTAAATGAATATGTTGTTTTAGAGTCCTTTGTAGATGCTGTATATGTTGTAGGTAGAACTTTAGTAAGAGGAGTAATATTACTATCTACAACTAAATTTAAATTGTATTCAATCTTAGTAGTAGTACCAGATACATTATCTTTTTGTGTAAACTCAGTATCTTGATGAAGTGCGGGTACCTGTATAGCTACCCAATCTTTTACATTGCGTACATAGATATGAGTTTTGTAGTTAAGATTAACAACATATACAGAACCGTATGTTGTTGTTTTGTAATTAGGTACATTAATATACAGACCTTGTCCTAATTCTAATTTCTCTACAGTGTAGGGTACGCTATTTCCTGTATTACTAGTTACCTTTAAGCTATCTAGTTTGTACTGTCTCTCTAACTCAATTTCATAGTCTTTACCCGAAGCAGAGTCTGGGATATGAAAGATTTTCTCTCCTTTTGTAGAGAAAAGATACTCTCTGTTGTTTACCTTCCTTAAAAATTGAGTAGTAACATCTACATAATCTTCTCCTGTTGTATAGTTAACTGTAGTTGTATTGATAAACTCAAAGTCATATGTAACAGCGTGTATATCTGTTATAAATAGTAATAGTAATGGTAAAAACAAGAATGTTTTTCTGAGCAGTTTGTACATTTCCATATATGGATATATTACTTTAGAATTAACATCTTTGAAAGTGGTATAATTGGAATCTTAAAATATTAAGTAAGTACAAAGGAAATGGAAAGTGTTACAAGGTCACATACACTCTCATTGGGTATTGTTGGATTACCAAATTCAGGTAAGAGTACTCTTTTTAATGCATTAACTAAAAAATCTGTACCTGCTCAAAACTATCCTTTCTGTACAATAGATAAGAATGTTGGGGTAGTGGAGATACCTGATAAGAGGTTGGAGAGAATGGCAAGTTTTTTTAAAGCACAAAAGATTGTACCCTCTGCTATGACATTTGTGGATATAGCGGGATTAGTAAAAGGAGCATCACAAGGAGAGGGGTTAGGTAATCAGTTCCTCTCTCATATTAGAGAGGTAGATGTCATACTGTATGTATTAAGAGCATTTAAAAGTGAAGAGATTGTACATGTGTATAACAGGGTAGATCCTATCGATGATTTTGAGATTGTTCAATCAGAATTAATAATTAAGGATATAGAGAGTGTAGAGAAAAGATATGATACTGTTAAGCGTAATTCTAGGCCCGGTATAACGGATGAAATGCAATTAGAGTTAGATACACTCCAAAGTGTACTTAAGGGATTAAATGAGGGTATCCCAGCGATTGATATTAAGCTTACAGATGAGCAAAGGGATATTGTTCGTAACCTATGGTTACTTACTAATAAGCAGAGAGTATTTATACTTAACTGTAAAGAGGGTTTAGAAGAAGAGAAGATGGAAGAGTGGAAAAACAAACTAGGGGAGATATCGGGAGATATGGGATACAAATATATATTAGAAGTAGATGTAAAATTACTCTCAGATTTAGCTAGTATGGGAGAGGAAGAGTTAAATGAATATATAGAGTTATTGGGTAAACAACCTATTACAGTAGAAGATGTAATTATGAATGCATATAACAGGTTAAATCTTCTTACCTTCTATACTGGTTCTGAAAAAGAGTGTAATGCATGGAGTATTGAAAGTGGGGCTAATATTAAGAGTGCAGCTGGTGTAATACATACAGATTTAGGTAAAAACTTCATTACAGCAGATGTAGTTAATATAGAAGAGATGATAGATATAGGGGGATGGAATAGGGCTAAGGAAGAAGGTTTAATTAGAAATCATGGAAAAGAGTATATTGTTAAGGATGGTGAATATATTGTAATTTTAGCCAATACTTAATAGAATTGTAATCTGTGATTTTTTCTGATAAAATCCATTCGCTAAGTTAAAATATAGATATATTTAGATGTTGATAGAAAGAGACGTAAAATTAAAGACATATGAGTTAATGGTAGCACTTAAGCCTTTGTTACCTGACGATTTAAGAAAGAGTATACATAAGGAGTTTACCGAGCTTATGAGTAAGGATGGTGGAGAGGTTTTGGATGTAGATGTATGGGGTAAGAGATATCTTTCATACAAAATAGATGGTCATAATGAAGGGTATTACATTGTATATAACTTTAAACATACTCCTAAGAATATAAATGAGATGAAAAGGTTATTACAATTAAAGCAGGAAATTCTTAGATTTATGATAATAGAGGTTGATAATCCAGCATTAGTAGGTAAGGGAATAAAGAAAAAAGAGATAGAGGTTTAATTCAATATTTTTTAATCTTTGGCTGTTAATATTAAAGGTAAGTTAAATTTATATATACAAAAAAATGTCAGCAAGGTCTTTAAACAAAGTACAGTTGATAGGTAACTTAACTAGGGAACCAGAGTTAAGATATACCACTGGTGGAACTCCAGTAGTAACATTTGGTTTAGCAACTAATAGGTCTTGGAAAGATCA
>DAINAD010000019.1:0-8752 GCA_036733605.1 Patescibacteria group bacterium
AACTGTATACCTTTGGAAAGAGTATGATTGAGAAAGAAGAGTCTCAAAATATTGTTGTACTTAAGGGTGATATCTTACCCAAAGCTACTAAACTTCTAATACCAGAGGTACCTTCTAAGTCTAAGAGTAAGATAATATTTTCCGCAAAGATATACTCTCAACTTTTAGAACCACAAGAGATATACTCCTTAGGTTCATCATTAGAAATATTTAAACTTCCACAAAGAGATGAGAAATTACTAATCGAGGGGGAGTTAAAGAATGGTGCAGTATTTTCTCATTTAGCATCTAAACAGTTACAGTATATATCATCTAAAAAAATATTAGAGTATGAATATTTGGTAATAGATGGTAGGAGTAGGCCAATAGTGTATGGCCCATCTGCACATGAGAATAGGGTTAAATTAAGAATCTGGGGTAATGGAGATAAGGAGTAGAATATTTGAAAAATATAAAGATTGGGAATTTAGCATCCCTCTTAAGCAGGGAGATAGAGTTATGTTTAAGGGTAAAAAGATTAAAGAGGGGGATATTTTATTAGAGAAATCTGAAAGTACCCTTAAAAAATCACTTAGTGTACCAAAGGTACTAAACTGTAAGAATGAAGATTGTGAGAAATATATATTAAGAATGGATGGAGAGTATATTGAGAAGGGAGAGTTACTTGCTCAAAGAGTTTCTTCAGGAGGTCTTAATATGTTCGAACTTTTTTCTCCTGTAAGTGGAGTAGTGGATTTATCTAGGATAAAGCAGGGGTATATAGATATATTAGGAGAAGAGAGAAAGTCTCTTGTAACAAGTGATTTTACGGGTACTGTTAAAGGTATAGATCCAATAGAGGGGATACTAATTACTACAGATGTAATATGTATAGATGGAGTTGTAAGTAGTAAGACAGAGGATAGACTTTTTGGTAATTTAGAAATACTTGGAGATGGGAATACCATATTAACAGAGAAGGGATTAGATGATGATTATAGAGGGAAGATAGTGTGGGTAGGTCCATATCTTTACAATAGGGTAGCTATAGAACTCTTTGAAAGGGGTGCTATAGCAGTATTAACATACGCTATGTCATATACGGAATTTAGAGAAATAGGGTTACCAATTATGCTTCTAGGAGGATTTGGTTCTGTACATTGTGATTACGCTTTTTTAAAGAGGTTTCTTTCTTTTAGAAATAAGTTCGTTATCTTAGATGGTAAACAAAATCAGCTATATATTCTTGCTAATAGTGATATTAAACATAAGGGATGGTTTGTTAAACAGTATACAAATCAAAGTGTAATATCTCGTTCTTCATCAACATATGGATATATTGGAAAAGTATTAGAGTTTGATGAGGATACTAATGTCGCTTTAGTAGATTTTGGTAAAAGAGGAACCTCTTTAATACATATCGGTCTCTTAGAATATATAGATTTGTAATTATATCCTTAAGGGGAATATAATAGATTTCGGATATTACTTTAAAAATTTTTGACATGCAAGAAAACAGTAACAGTAGTAGAGTATTTGGGATATTAATGCTTACAGTAGTAGCATTCTGTGTAGGTGTAATTTTTGGTAGATTTGTAGCACCTTCTGGTACAGATATTCTTACTTTTAATTCTTCTAAGAGTGTAAACTTTGATCTCTTTTGGGAGGTATGGAATATATTAGAAAGTAAGTATGTAGAAAAGGATGTATCTACAGAAGAGGAAAAAGTATATGGCGCTATTAAAGGTCTAGTTAGTTCATATGAGGATCCTGCTACTGTATTTCTTACACCAGAAGAGACAGAAAGCTTTAATGATTCTAATGAGGGTAAACTTTTCCAAGGTATAGGGGCTGAGTTAGGATATTTAGATGGCGCTATAATCATTGTAACACCTCTAGATGGTTCTCCCGCTAAGGAAGCAGGTATTAGGGCAGGGGATTACATTCTTGCAATTGATGACTATGAAGTTAAGAGTGGTGATAATGTGTATGAGATTGTACAAAAGATTAGAGGAGATGCAGGTACAGTAGTTACATTAGAGGTATTACACAAAGAAGAGTTTGAGCCTGTTAAAATAGAAATTACAAGAGGTGAGATTACAGTTCCTAGTATGGAGCTTTCATATGTAGGAGATAAAAAAGATATTGCATTAGTAGATATTACTAGATTTACAGAAGCATCTCTTTCTGAATGGAATGCAGCTTGGGATGAAGTTGTAGATGATATACAAAAGAGTAAAGTAAGTAAGATATTAATAGATTTAAGAGCTAATCCAGGTGGATACTTTAATGCTGCTGTATATGCTGCGGATGATTTCTTGGATACAGGGAAAGTAATATCCAAGCAAGAAGATGGTGATGGTAATGTACAAACATTTGATGCAGAGAGTGGAGGAAGATTACTAGGTAAAAAGATAGTTATACTTGTAGATGAGGGGAGTGCATCAGCATCAGAGATTTTCTCAGGTGCGCTACAGCAAAACGGTGTAGCTACTGTAGTTGGTGTAGAAACATATGGTAAAGGTACTGCTCAAACAGTATTAGATCTTAGAGGTGGTGCTAGTATTCATATTACAGTTCTTAAATGGTTACTTCCTGATGGTAGTTGGTTGAACAGGGATAACCCTATAAAACCAGATGTAATAGTTGAAAATACTGTAGAAGACTTTGTAAAAGGTGTTGATAAGCAATATAATGAGGCATTGAAATTAATTAACAAGTAAATAAATTGTTAAAAAATATTGCTATGGAAGATGAGAAGAAAGAAAAGGTTAATAAGTTTAATCTAAATAATTACAAACATCTAAAGGTATTTGGTATATCATTACTCTTTATCGTTGTGATGTTAGTAATATTAGTTTCGTTTATACTTTTAATAAGGTATTCAGAAAATATTCAGAGATTAGTTTTAAATGAAGATACTCAAGAGAGTAACGAGGAGATAACTGTAACTGTAACAGAGGAAGAGAACGTAATTATTAATGTTGTAAGAGAGGCTTCTCCATCTGTAGTTAGTATTGCAGTATCCCAACTTACACTAAAAAGTGGGGAGGGACTAGTTGATGAAGTAAGTAATATCGGTACCGGTTTTATAGTTGATCCTAACGGTATTATCATTACTAATCAGCATGTTGTTTCAGATACATCCTCTACATACAAAGTTATTACAAATGATGGTAAGGAGTATGAAGTTATCGAAATATTAAGAGATGATAGTAATGATATTGCAGTTCTTAAAGTAGATGCTACCTCTTTGGACTCTCTAGATTTAGGTAACTCAGATACACTACTTGTTGGTCAAACAGTCATAGCTATTGGTAATCCACTTGGTGAGTACGCTGGTAGTGTAACTACTGGAGTAATAAGTGGGGTTAATAGGTCTGTTACAACTTCCTCTGGATGGTTTGGTTCTACTACTAAGGTATATGAAGATGTAATTCAAACAGATGCGGCAGTAAACCCTGGGAACTCAGGAGGACCTTTAATAAGTTCAGAAGGCAAGGTAATAGGGGTTAACTTTGCTACTACTTCTAATGCAGACAATATCTCTTTTGCTTTGCCTATTAACAGGGTAAAACAGAGATTAGATGAATATCGAACATATGGGAAATTTATTAAACCGTATGTAGGAATTTCGTATCAAATGATATCTGAATATGAAGCTATGTATTACAAGGATGTAGTAGCAGGAGCTTTAGTTATAGCTATAGATCCTACTAGCCCTGCATCAAAGACAGATATTACTAGAGGAGACATTATCACTAAAGTAGAGGGTAAGGAAGTTACTCAATCGTTTGCGTATATTATTCAATCATACAAAGTAGGTGATGAAATCTCCCTAGAAGTATGGAATAGTGGTAAGAGTAGAACAGTTAAAGTAACTTTAGAGGAAGCAGATTAAAGAGTTATCTTTAAAAATCTGTTTCTTTCAAATACATCTTTAATTTCTAAGATATTAGACTTAGGGTAATACCTTTTTATTAATTTCTCTGTTTGTTGAAATATAGATTCTTCTGTTTCAAGATATATTACCTTAATATTAATCTTTTTAACTTTTAATTGTTCTAGTAATTCTTTGTAGTATTTTAACCCATCTTTACCACCATCAAGTGCTGCTCTTGGTTCATACCTTCTTACGCTTGTATCGAGCTCTTCGTACTGTTTGGTGGGTATATATGGTAGATTAGCTACTAGTAGTGTACTTTCTTTTAACTCAGGTATTCTACTAATTAGATTACTCTTCATCCATTTTATTTTTTTCTTTTTTAATATATCTAACTCATTCTTTTTAGCAACATTTAGAGTGTTCGTAGATATATCTGTTGCAAAGAAAGAGTAGGTGGTTTTTTTAAGAAGAGATGCCAAAGATATGATTATACATCCAGTACCTGTACCAACGTCTATGATATTTTTAATTTGCTCCTTTTGAACAATATCTCTACATTCATATACCAACTGTTCTGTCTCTATTCTTGGTATTAAGGTATCTTTAGTTACTTTGAAAGTATTCTCGCAAAATTCACAATCTCCTCTAATATATTCCCACGGTTCATTGTCATGTAATCTTCTAAGTATTTTTTCTTCCTTAGCTCTTTTATTTTTAGTAAGGTACTTACTAATCTCTCTACCAATACGGTAGCTATCAGGATATTTAATACCATCTAAAAATTTTTGAATACGAAATATTTTGGCAAGGTTACTTTTCATTTTCCAATGCCATTAGTTGAATACCGTCTTTAATATCTGTTATTAATTGATCCAATTCTCCATACATAATGGATTCGATATTGTGCCAAGATTTTTTAACTCTATGGTCTGTTACTCTGTTTTGTGGGAAATTGTATGTCCTAATCTTTTCTGCTCTCATTGCACTACCTATTTGTGAAGACCTCATACTAGATCTCTTAGCATCTTCTTCCATTTTTCTTCTGTCATAGAGTCGAGATCTTAGATTAGCCATAGCTTTCTCTTTGTTTTGTGCTTGATGTTTTGTTTCTTGGCAACTTACTACAATACCTGTAGGTAGGTGAGTTATTCTTACTGCAGAGTCAGTTCTGTTTACACACTGTCCACCAGCACCACTAGCTCTCATTACATCTATTCTTAAGTCTTCAGATTTAATCTCAATATCAATATCTCTAGCTTCAGGCATAATGGCTACTGATGCAGTAGAGGTATGTATTCTACCTGAGGACTCTGTACTTGGTACTCTTTGTACTCTGTGTACACCACTTTCATACTTTAACTTTTTATACACATTCTTTCCTTCAATGTGAGCAATGACCTCTTTATATCCTCCTGTTTCAGATACATTACTGTCTATTATTTGTACTTCCCAACCATTTTTGATGGCATAGCTTTTGTACATATCAAAAAGGTTTCCAGCAAAAAGAGAGGCTTCTTCACCTCCCGCACCTGCTCTAATTTCTAAGATTACATTTCTACTATCATCTTCATCAGAGAATTCTCTATCTATCTGTATCTTCTTAATCTCAAGATCTAACTCCTTTATCTTTTCTCCCAACTCTTCTACCTCTATCTCTGCTAATTCTTTTAAATCGTTTCCTTCCTCTTTTAAAATCTCTTGTGCTTGATCATATCTCTCAATATTTTTTTGAATATCGTTTACATATGTATCTAATTGAGAGTAGTAGTTTAAATCAATACTAAGCTGAGACATATTTTCTCCTGTATTATGAGCATTCTGCATCTTTTGCTCTAATTCCTCTCTCTTAGGTTTGAAAATGTTTTCTGAATATTTTTTTCTTATATCATTAATGTCCATATATATGGATAATATCATTTAAATATATATTGGGGTACTGTTACTTAGAGATATTTGCGTTTGCAAGCATATCTTTAAGAGTGAGAGTAGAGGATGAGGCTTTAGGAGTTGTCTTTTTAGCTTTTCTCTCTGCCATTTTCTCTCTTTTACTTCTGAAAGACATTTTTGCTGTTTTTTGAGCTCTTTCCTCAAATTTCTTTACAACATTATCGGTATCTACGATTTTCTGTTCACCTGTATAAAATGGGTGACATTTAGAACAAAGCTCAACATTGAGTATTTCATCTTGTAGTGTAGAACCTGTTACAAATGTATTACCACAGGAACAAACTACCTTCAACTCACCGTTATATTTTGGATGTAAATCTTTTTTCATAACAAGGAGGATTATAGCAGAAGAGAGGGGTAGTGTCTACTAAGAGGTCTGTTTGGGGTCTGTCCCACATCTGTCCCCAAAATTTCTTGTTACAATCTCTTTCCTGTTTGATTTTGGTTGTTTTTTTGTCTTCGGAAAGGAAGAAAAAGCCTGTACAAATTACTAGAAAAGAAAGACCCCAAGCTTAAAACTTGGGGTCGGATCTAGGACAGACCTACTACACGGATTACTCTTTTAGTTGATTTTTGTTAATTAAAAAAATATACTATCTAATATGAAATATACGAAAAGAATTCAAAACAGGGTAAGTAGAATAGAGGGGCAGGTTGGTGGAGTAAAAAGAATGATACTTAGTGATACCGACGAGGAAAAAGTTATGACTCAATTACAAGCAGTAATATCATCTTTAGAAAGTTTAAAGATGGAATTAATGAAAAAAGAGATGAAAGAATCTTTAGTAGAGGATATTAAGAAGTCTTTAGGTATATCAGAGTAGAAATCTGATATACTCATGTAGTGTGCTGCCCAATAATATTAGATTAAGTAAATATGAAGATTAAAAATCTCGGATGGTCTTCCTTTCAGTTAAGCACAGGAGATATTACTGTATTAACAGATCCTCTTTCTTTAAAAGAGAGTGGTTTAACTCTTACAAAAAGTAAGGCAGATGTAGTACTTTTTTCTGAGAATGAACTTAGGGGAAAAGAGGGGATATTAGGAAAGAATGATTTATTTAAAAAGGTAGAACCAGATCATAGGGAATCCATAATTGAGATATCTTCACCAGGAGAGTATGAGATTGGAGGTGTAATGATTAGAAGAGGAGTAGATTCCTCTTTCTATACAATTGATGAAGCCGTACTAAGGGTTGTGTATATGGGATTGATAGATAATTCATTAGATGTTTCTTTGACTAAAGACTTAGGTGATGTAGATGTCCTAATTCTCCCTATCGGTAACGGTGATATGTTTATTGATTACGACAAGATTGAGAAAATATTAAACTATATTGATCCTACAATACTACTACCATGTGCTTACAAAAAAGAGGGTGTAACAGTAGGTAAGGATTTAAAGAGTAGAGAAGACTTTATCAAATTCTTTGGTTTTACTAATGTAAAAGATGAAACATATATTAATGTAAGTCCTACTCCAGAACAAGAGAACAAAAATATAGAGGTAATATTTCTTAATTAAAAAAATATGGAGAGAATTCCACCTCAAAATGAAGAAGCAGAGAAATCAGTATTAGGATCAATACTTTTAGATAAGGATGCTTTAATTGAGGTTTCTGGATGGCTTAGACCTTTGCATTTCTACGAAGATAGGCATAGTACAATATATGAGAATGTATTGGAACTTTTTGAAGAAGGGTTACCTGTTGACTTAGTTACGGTATCGGACAAATTAAAAAAGAAAAAGGTATTAAGTAAGGTAGGAGGTAGAGCATATTTAACAGAGTTAGCATCCTTTGTACCTACATCTGCACATGCAGGGGAGTATGCCAATATTGTTAAAGAGAATGCTACTAGAAGAGGTCTAATATCTTCTGCGTCAGAGATAACCAAACTTTCATACAATGAAGAGTTAGCACTACCTCAGATAATGGATAAGTCTGAGTCATTGATATTTGAAGTAGCACAATCGGG
The DNA here is from genome assembly GCA_036733605.1 of Patescibacteria group bacterium. Classification (GTDB taxonomy): domain Bacteria; phylum Patescibacteriota; class Dojkabacteria; order SC72; family SC72; genus JAVEVH01. The sequence goes on from DAINAD010000019.1 coordinate 7,790, forward strand.
TATTAAAAGTAATTTTGTACACATTAAAGACCTACTTAAGGATGCATACGAAAGAGCTGCACATGCTAAAGAGAGTGATGACTATGCTGGAATATCTACTGGTTTTAGAGAATTAGATGTATTACTTGGTGGTTTCCAAAAATCAGATCTCATTATCCTTGCTGCTAGACCATCTGTTGGTAAGACCTCGTTAGCGCTAGATATGATGAGACATGCTGCTTTAATTGAAAAAAAGAACGTAGCATTTTTCTCCTTAGAAATGTCCAATATGCAAATCATGGATAGGTTACTAGGTATGCAATCAGGTATTCCTTTCTGGGAGATTAGGACTAACAAATTAACAGAAGAGAAGGTTGTAAAACTTGCAAATACAATGGGTGAGTTAGCTGATGCTAACCTTTTTGTAGATGATATGGCAGGACAACATATTAACCAGATTAGAACTAAAGCTAGAAGATTAGCACTAGAGCAGGGTGTAGATTTGATAGTGGTAGACTACCTTCAACTTATGCATGGTAATAGTAAGGAGAGTAGAACATTAGAAGTAGTAGAGGTATCTCAAGGATTAAAGAATTTAGCTAAGGAATTAAATATACCAGTAGTAGCACTTTCCCAGCTATCACGAGCTATTGAACAAAGACAGAGTAGAAGACCACAGCTTTCAGATTTAAGGGAGTCTGGTTCAATTGAACAAGATGCTGACGTAGTAATCTTTTTAGATAGGGAAGAGACATGGAATCCTGAAACAGAAAAGAAAGGTACTGCAGAAATATTTGTAGCAAAACATAGGAATGGTCCTACTGGGTTAGTAGAGCTAGCCTTTGTTAAAGAGATTGCCAGTTTCAGAAATTTGTACAAAGAGAAGAATTAGTATATACAATAGGTATTTTGTTGATATATAATACACGAGTTTAGGTCGAGTGGTGGAACTGGCAGACACGCGGGACTCAAAATCCCGTGCTA
>DAINAD010000020.1:0-6019 GCA_036733605.1 Patescibacteria group bacterium
TTACCATTAGTAATCCACCTATACAAACTCTCTATCTTTTTGTAGTAATCTATACCTTCCTGTCTTGCTACTGGGTTATCTGCATTACATCTCCCCCATCTATATATATTCCCCCACGCTTCCCACTGTGTTAAACCAGGACATACATTGTAATGACCTCTTTTAAGAAAATGATTTAATTGAGCACTGAAATCGTGTACAGGTACATCATCTCTACCATGTATACCCCAATCTTCAATATATCCATATGATTTCTCATCTTGAGTATAGTTACTAGCTCCTGACTCATTTAACCATACTGCAAGAGTAAATGCAGGATCTACACCTGCCATTTTAGAACGATATACAACATCATTAAAACACTCAATAGCGTAATGTTTTCCTCTCCCTGCTACCCATCTAGTAGCTAACTGAGCAAACTCTTCTTTAGTAATACCATTTATCTTCTGCTCAGGTAATTTTTGATTACAATTAATCTCCCCTGCATATACATTAATATTTGAGATATTTAGGTTACTAGCAAGAAAGTAATCAATATCTCTAATCTCTACACTCTCTAAGTCCCATTCTCCCTTAAAAGCATTTATATCTATCGCAATACCTCCAAATTTGTTTGCATAGTAACTTTTTACATCCGAATATACATTCTTTTTAGAATCATACAGTGAAACATACACTAACTCATTTGGTAGAGCATGTAGCTCTCTTACCTGTGGTAATGATATCTCCTCTTTAATTGAAGAGGTCGTAAAAGAGAATATATTTTTTGTAAAAGTAGATATCTCACTCTTATTACCTACAATATCCTCCCCCCATACTCGCTTACCATCAGAAACTTTAAATTCATACCTCTTACTTTCATCTAAATCTACTACCTTAACCCTATGAAATTTACTTACCTCTCCACTACCTAAAAGCTTCTCACTCTCTCCTAATTTAATATATGTAGGCATATCCTCAACTGTTTTCCATGAGATTACTACAGAGTTAGCCTGTATATCTGAAACTATTAAATCATATGGTGAGTTCTTTAAGAGCTGAATATGATTAAAGTAAAGGTAAAAACCTATACAACTTAATACTGCTAATACTAAAACAGTAATACTTAATATATATATTTTTCTCTCTTCACTTACTTTCATTTATTAAAGATTCTGCTTAAGAAATATTCCAATACTATCGTCCAATGAGAAATCATCACCGTAGATGTCTTCACCCTCTTCACTTCTAAAGATAAAGGAACCTGTCTCATATGACCATACAGATACCGTATCTATATCAATACTCTTTCCCCTTAAATCAGATATTAACTTAGATGCTGTTAAAGATTTGCTGTATAGCTGACCACCTACTAGGTTCCAACCAAAATTAACTGGGTAGTATTCAATGGTAGGATTTAGCCACCCTCCTAAAGAGATTGTAATATCCTTTTGTACATTAATCAGATATCCCCTACTTTGTTCTAGCGTAAAATCATCACCGGCATACGGCACAGCTTGATCTCTTACTAAAATATTTTCCCATTTATTATTCCCAAATTTAGCAATTAACTGTATATCTGGATATTGAGTTAAAAGATTAGATGCCTTTAGATTATTTCCCATATATACAGGGACAAAATCTAACCCAATGAAATTAGAACCTCTTTTAAGATTAATATCTACACTCTGAGTATCATTCATTGCTAAACAAGCACTCTCTGATGAAATACTCTTTACACTGTCGGTACCAATTACAGATGCTAACCATTGATATCGACCATCTCTTAGAAAACATGCCTTCTCACCAGTATATGTATTACAGCTTTTAGAGTCCGTAATACCTGATAATATATCTGTACAAAGTACTTTAGGATACCACTTTAAACCATTACTTAGTTTACAACACGCTCCTTCATAATCTATCTCACATGACTCTCTGTTACTTTTGTTTGGAATCTCTAAAACATACTCAATTGTTCCATCAAATACCTCTCTACCTACTTTCCATATATCAGTACAACTTCCTCCTGATGTATCATTTTCGAAATCTCCCTTAAAGGTTTCCCTGTTGTCTAATTTAATAGCACAACATTTGGGATTAATTAAGACTTCTTCCTCTTCATCTCCCTCTAATGGAGACATCTTAGGTAAGCCTGTCACAACTGAGGGCAATTTAAGACCGTTAGTGACCCATCCATATACCATTTCAATTTGTTTGTAGTAAGCTATTCCATCTTCTCGTTTAATTGGATCATCCTCATTACAGCTTCCCCATTTATAGTAGTTTCCCCATGCTTCCCAAGCAGTTAATCCTTCACATGTTACCTTGTGTGTTAATGTCAAAAAATGATTAATCTGTGCATTAAAATCTTGCATAGGGACTGTAGAAAGGCCGTGTATACCGAAGTCTTCAATTAATCCAGCTATATCTGGATTAAAGGTATAGTTACTAGCACCTGATTCATTTAACCAAATGGTTAATGTAAACGCAGGATCTACTCCAGCCACCTTCGCCCTATATATCGCATCATTGTAACACTCATATGCATAGTTTTTACCTCTACCTGATACCCATCTTGTAGCTAAATCAGTATATGCATCTCTACTAATAGCGGTTGAGATCATATTAGGAATACTCTGATTACAGTTAATCTCAGATGAAAAAATCTTTGATATTAAACTCTTAGTAACAGCACTATTACTAGAGAAGTAGTTAATATTTTTTAATGAGTATCCCTGTGTATCCTCTACATCAAACACTTCTTTATCAAACACTACACCTCCATACCTATTCGCATATCTACTCTGTATGTCAGAATATGTACCACTTTCCATATCATACAAAACTACATACACTAACTCATTAGGAAGTACTGTTAAATGGCCCTCACTTGGAAGAGTAATCTCATTTACCTTTTCTTTTGTTTTAAATTTGAATTCCTCTACTACATACTTAGAAATGGTAGATGTATTTTCTATCATTACCTCATCCCACTCTCTTACTCCATCTGTAATTGTAAAGGAGTAGGACTTATCCTCTTCAAAATCAGAAAGCTCCACCCTATGATATTTCTCCCTCTCTCCATCTCCAATGAGAAGTGTATCATCAATTAATACATATGTTGGTACCTCAGTTACTGTTCTCCATGAGAGTACTGCTGGAGGAGGTAATATCAGATATTACAACATCATATGGTGAATTCTGAATATATCTAAAATTCCTATTTAAAAAGAAAAATCCTACTGTAAAGAGTAAGAAGAAAATAAATAGCCTAAGGGCAAATATATAATGGTTTTTTACTTTCTTTCTCATATCCTTTTTCCTAGTAATATATATATACTTGGTATATCCAATATCTTAATACTCTTACTCTCCCTCCACTCCTTAATACTCATTGTATTAATATATTCATTTTCTCCAGTAATATCCACCGCTATTGTTAAATCTGTACTACTATTACATATCTGTAATATATCATTAAACAGAGATCTATTTCGATATGGTGCCTCTATAAAGATTTGAGACTCATTCTTTCTACTAGACTCTCTCTCAATACTCTTTAATTTTCTTTTTCGTCTTTCTGGATCCTTAGGAAGATATCCCAAGAAGGTAAACTGTTGACCATTTAAACCAGATGCCATTAAAGACAAAATAATGGAGGATGGACCAACTAAAGGTACTACCTTAATACCCAACCTATGACACTCTCTTACTACAAGGTTACCAGGGTCTGCAATAGCTGGAGCACCAGCATCAGTCATTAACCCTACATCATTACCATGTATAAGGGGTTCTAGTAAGAAAGGGATATCTCCCGTCTTACTATGCTCATCTAAAATTGCCATTTCTAACTCTTGAAGTACCATACCCATATCTTTAAGATGTGCTCTAGCTACCTTAGGAGTCTCTACAATGAAATATTTTAAACCTTTAACAATATCCAAATCTTTTTTACTCAAAACTTCCCCTAAGGAAGCCTTACTTAAGGAAGTAGGTATTAAATACAAAGTACCACTATTTCTCATTAATATGTTCTTTCAAAATTAGAATCAATTTCACTCAATTTAAGTTTCCATACAGCAGGTCTCCCATGAGGACAACTATATGGATTTTCACAATCAATTAATTTCTTAATTAAATCTAACATCTCCTCCCTATGTAAATATTGACCACTTCTTACACTTGTGTGACATGAAATAGTGGCAAGTATATCCTCTCTTAATCTATTTAACTCTTTAGATATATCCTTTATATCATCACTTAGAGCAAATATCTCATCAAAAAGTTTTTTAAAATCACTCTCAACAAACTCTACAGGTACAACAGTAATATCAATACTATCTTTCTTAATGGTATATTCAAAACCTAATGTAGAAAAGAATTCTTTTAATTCTTCTAATACCAATATTTCCTTAAGAGAAAACTTTAAGGTATTAGGAACAAGTAAGTTTTGCCTATCAGCATCATCTCCCTGATTTTGTAACTTTTCGAATGTTACTCTCTCTGCTGCAGCATGTTGATCTACAATCCAAAGGACCTCTTCCTCAAACTCTATTACAATATATTTATTAAACACCTGAAAAACATTCTTAATATTACCAACAGACTTAATACTTTCTACTGGAGATATGTCCTCCTTTTTAATATATGAACCTTCAGACAATGCCTCTCTACTAAACAGTAAGCTATCCCTTACTGAGCCACTCTGTACAGGCTTAAATGAAATATCTTTTGACTTATATACTCTATTGCCCATATCTTTGTTAACAAGAGAGGAGGACTCCTCTGTAGGAAATTCAAATTCAGATATCATGTGAAATGATGTGACACTTGAAATTGCCTTTCTAACAGCTTCCTCTACAGCAGTATATGCTCTAAATGGGTTTAGGAAACGAACTTCTTCTTTTCTAGGATGTACATTTACATCTATTAACTCAGGATTAATATCCATTAATATTATAAAAGGTACTTTCTCTCCGAAAGGTATATACCTTTGGTATCCCTCTCGTACTGCCCTCATGATACCGTTATCCCATATTGGTCTTCCATTAACAAATAGATATTGGCTAGAGGGTCTCTTTTGATGATCCGATGGATGAGCCGTTAGGCCTGATATTTTTATTCCCCCGCCATCATAGAAGACTTTAACCATTTTTTTTACAAAATCTTCCTTTAATATATCTTTTACTCTCCCTGTCTCTACACTCTTTCCCTTTGAGCCCAGTATACTCTTTAAATCTATTACTACCTTGCTATCCTTCTCAACCGTAAAATGGATATTAGGATATATGAGGAAGTATGGATACAGTACCTCTAATATCCTTTTATACTCTGTAGCAGCTGTCTTAAGAAATTTCTTTCTAGCTGGTATATTTTCAAATATGTTTTTAACTGTAACTGCCGTACCTGATTCTCTTGCTGCTTTTTTAATTTTAGAATCATCAAACCCCTTAAATATTATCTCCCCACCAATATCTGAATCAATATATTTTGAAACAAGAGAAACATTAGCTACAGATACAATTGTAGAAAGAGCCTCTCCTCTAAAACCCATTGTAAGGAGAGTATTTAAATCTTCTAAAGAAGCTATCTTACTTGTAGTATGTGCCTTAAAAATCTCTGGTAAACTCTCAGAAGGTATTCCCACCCCGTTATCACTTACCTCAATTAAATCTATACCACCATTAACTACCTTAATATGTATTTTAGTAGCCTTAGCATCTATACAGTTATCTACTAACTCTTTAACTACCGAAGCAGGTCTTTCAATGACCTCTCCAGCCGCTATCTGATTTACTAATTCCTGAGGTAATTTGTTTAATTTGAAGCTCTCCATATATATTAAATATTTTAACACAGAAATTGATTAATCTGTTAAAATTAGCAATATGAAAGAGCAATTCCAACTTAATACAAAATTTCAACCCTCACTAGATCAAAAAGAGGTTATTTCAACCTTAACTGAGAATTTAAAACAGGGGAAAGAGAAACAGGTACTACTTGGTGTAACAGGCTCTGGTAAAACTTTTGTAATGGC
>DAINAD010000020.1:6119-8632 GCA_036733605.1 Patescibacteria group bacterium
TCTTGTATATACAATATTGGAAGTCCAGATAACTATGAAAACAAATCTATTGAAATACGGGTTGGACAAGAGATTGATATTAGTAAGTTAGCATCTGATTTAACATTTTTAAGATATGAGAGAGAGAGTACAGATTTAATATCAGGTACATTTTTAATTAGAGGAGATACTGTAGAGCTCTTTATGCCGTATGAGGAGTTCCCTGTAAGAGTAGAATTTTGGGGTAATGAGATAGAGAGTATTACATTCATAGAGCCAATATCTAAGCAGAAGATTAATAGCGTAGACAATTTAGATATATTTCCAGCTACACCACTGGTATATGACGCAGATACTATGGCACAGGCTGTTACAGATATTGAAAAAGATTTAGAAAAGAGGGTATCCTTTTTAAGAAATATCGGTAAAGAGGTAGAGGCACAAAGATTAGAGCAAAAAACTAGATATGATATTGAGATGATGACTCAGATTGGGTACTGTAAAAGTATGGAGAACTACTCCATATATTTTGATGGTAGGAAAACAGGACAACCTCCATACACTCTACTCGATTACTTCCCACAAGACTCCCTAATGTTTATCGATGAATCCCATATTACAATTCCTCAGGTAGGTGGTATGTTTAATGGGGATAGGGCTAGAAAAACAAATTTAATAGAGCATGGTTTTAGATTACCTAGTGCATATGATAATAGGCCACTCAATTTTAATGAGTTTAGAAAAAAACAGAAAGAAACAATATATTACTCTGCTACACCTGATAGATGGGAAATAGAGGATAGTAGAAATACAGTAGTAGAACTACTTACTAGACCAACAGGATTATTAGATCCAAGTATAGATGTGAGAAAGACAGAAAACCAAATAGATGATGTAATTAGTGAGGTAAAAAAGAATACACAAAATGGTCAAAGAGTATTAATTACTACCCTAACTAAAAGAATGGCAGAGGACTTAACAACATATCTTCAAGATTTTGGTATTAAGGTAGCATATCTTCACTCAGATATTGATACTGTAGAGAGGGTAGAGATACTTAGAAACCTTAGATTAGGAGAGTATGACGTATTAGTAGGTATTAATCTACTTAGAGAGGGTATAGATTTACCAGAGGTTTCATTAGTAATTATATTGGATGCAGATAAAGAGGGATTTTTAAGATCTAAGACTAGTCTTGTACAAACAGTAGGAAGAGCAGCAAGACATATCGATGGGAGAGTCATAATGTACGCAGACAAGGTAACAGAGAGTATGAAGTACGCTATAGATGAAACTAATAGGAGAAGGGCATATCAAAAGGAATATAATAAAAGGCATAATATTACACCAGTAGGTATTCAAAAAGATATAAGGGATTCTCTAGTGGAGCAAGAAGATAAAGTAAAAAGAGATTTTGATATTGAGGTAGATAAGCTAAGTGAAAGACAGAAGAAATTACTAATTAAAGACTTAAGAGCGAAGATGTTACTAGCTGCTGATAACTTACAGTTTGAAAAAGCAGCAGAGTTAAGAGATAGGATTAAAGAATTAAGTCTCTAGCCCCTTTTATATATCATTAAATTAGAGAATACCCCTGGTATATACCAAAACCTTTTGGTTTTAGCATTTTTAAAACCTTTGAACTTTAACCAAGCATCATCACTAAAGTAATTTATTCCTATTCCTTTTATTTGATTCTTTTTATTATAGTCCTTTATTTGCCACTTAAATCTTTTTATATGTGGTTCTATATTAGTATTAATACAAGGAACTACTATACAGTATGATTTACTAACCCTATCTATTTCTGAAATCATATTACAAAGTTTTTCAATGGGTTCAATATGCTCTAATACTCCCATAGATATTACAAAATCAAAACTCTTATCTTTAAAATCTAACTTCTCTGCATCTCCCTTTATAAAGGTTACATTCTTTTGGTCAATTACATAATCATCTATATCTATACCTGTAATAGAAATGTTTTCTCTTTCTCCAATAAAGTGTATAAAGTCCTTACCAGTAGCACAGCCTACATCTAAAATAGATAGTTTTTTCTCTAAATCTAACTCTAGGGTATTACAAATAATATTAAATCTTCTACTCTTGAAATAGCTACTTAGGGAAGTACCCCACCAAAATTCTTGAAAAGACATACCGTAAATATCTATAAATTAATAAATAAGTATATCAGTAAAAAGTAGTTATAAAAATAAAAGAGCTGAGGGTTTAGCTCAGCTCTTATGATTTCAATATATTTAATACTGATTATCTGTAGAAGTCATCTCTTCTTCCACCTCTATCACTATGCTCTTTTGGAGGTCTAGCAATAGAAACGTTGATAGCTCTGCCATCTAACTCTTTCTCGTTTAACTGCTCAATTGCTTGCTCAGCTAACTCGTCTGTAGCCATTGTTACAAAACCAAATCCTTTGGATCTGTTCTTGAACTTGTCTACAATAACCTTTGCCTCTACTACCTCTCCTACTGTGGAGAAGAACTCTGACAAAGACTCATCTGTGGTCTCCCATGAAA
>DAINAD010000021.1:0-8509 GCA_036733605.1 Patescibacteria group bacterium
CTAGAATGCTTGCATGGGGTGCAAGAGGTCGCTCGTTCAAGTCGAGTCACCCCGACTTCCTCACTATAAGCACTTTACTCATTTAGAGAATTTTTGATATTGTAAAACTTGTCTTCCTACCTAAATTCTCATACCTACAGACATGAATAGTACATCTAAAAAGCTTGTTGATTACCTAATGCTTTTCTCTCTCATCCTCTTTATTTTCTCTTTCTTTCTCCTTTTTTGGGATATCATAGGTGATATCTCAGGTACTTTTTAGTGATATAATACTTTTGTGTAACTAAATATCTATTAGTACGTAATAGTTAATGAGTATTAATCAACTAAATAGTAGACAAGACTTAGAAGATCTTTTCAAATGGCTAAATGAACCACTTTATAAGTATGTATATATACGATGTGGGTATAGCAGAGAGCTAGCAGAGGATATTACCCAGGATATTTTTGTAAAGGCATGGGAAAAAAGGAATACATTTAATCCTTCTAAATCTACATTAAAAAATTGGATATATGTAATAGCGAGGAATCATTTAATAGATACATATAGAAAGAAGAAGATATCTGTTAAGAGCTTTGATGAAGATATATATGTTAAAGATTTAAATATATCTGTAGAGGATGAGGCAGTAGTAAGTGATATCTTAAAGAATTTGGATAGGCTTAAAGAAAAAGAGAAAGAGGTAATTGTACTGCGGTATGTTCAAGATTTAGAAATAGAGGATATAGCTAAGATATTGGGTAAGAGCAAAAATACAACTAAGGTAATGATACATAGAGCTATTAAAAAGTTAAAATATATTATGAATAAATAATATGGAAGAGAGAGATTTAGAAAGACAATTTAAAAATATTAATCCTAAACCAAGTGCGCAGTGGAAGGAAGAAACATTAAATCATTTAAACAATGTTGTAACCGATTCCCTAGATAATCGTAATAGTAATACGAACTTAAATAATTTTTTTAATTCGATTACTATGAATACGAAGTTCAAAGCAATTTTAACAATTGCAACAGTGTTTACTACATTCGCTATTGCTAGTGGAGTAGTATATGCTTCTGATTCTGCTATGCCAGGAGAAATGCTTTTTCCAGTAGATAAAGCTATGGAGCAGATTAGAAGAACAATTACCGTTAATCCATTAGATAGAGCAGGATATGAAATGGATGTAATGGATGAGAGAGTATTAGAGCTTAAGAAAATGTCTGAAGGAGAGGATTCCTTAGGTCTTTCTAAAGCCATATCTGAAGTAGAGGCTCAACAGTCTAGAGTAAGAGCTATGCTTGGTGAAATGACCCAGTTAAGAGCTGGAGATATGAATCAGGCACAAGAGCAATTAGAGGTAATGAATAAATTAGCTGCTAAGATCCAAAATAATGAAGAGGTATTAGGTGAAGTACAAAACAGATTAGAGTTAAAGAGTGGAGAGGCTACACAGGCTGGTGAATTACAAAGAGTAAGAGATTCATTCTCTGAGGATATGGAATCTGAAATTAAGAATTTTGAAGAGAGTACTGGATTAAAAGTAGAAGCTAAAGAAACAGAACAGAATCAAGGTGAGGAACCTCAAAATCAAAACCAAGCTGAGATAAAGGCTGGTGATGAGAATGGAGAGGGTGAGCCTGCACAAGATGTTCAGGGTGTACAAGAGATGAATAAGGGAGATAACGGAAATAGATAATTAAAAAAGTTTTGGGCAAGAGAGATGGTGTATATATAAAAGCCATCTCTTTTTTGTTCTAAAAACCTTTTGTTATAGTACATATAGTATTATTTTGAGCTTTTTACCTTATAGTTATGTACTTAATTAAGGGATTTTATCCTATTATCACTATATAATTCGTATTTTTATATCCATATCATTTATCTATAATCCAAAAACTATGGATTTTATTGTATATATACCATAGCATATATTACATACTTAAATTGTCATGGATATTTAATATGACAAACAGAGAAAGAGTAGTTGTTTTAACTATTTTCGTTTCAGTGTTGGGTATTTCATTTGTATCAGCTCTCAGGCCTGTAATCAATAGCTATATATATAATCCTACGAATTTAGTTTCTTCATACAGTGTTAATAATAGTGTAATAAGGGTAGATTCTATTCATTTTGAATCTAAGGTAGAGGAAGATTCTAAAATAGTTAATATGTTAAGTGAGGTATTGGGTATTGAAAAAGATGATATACAGTTAGCATTAGATGGAGGTAGTAAGCCTTCTGAGTTTTTGGCAAGTTCGGGTATACTTCTTTCAGATATTTCTGAGGAGTATTCCTTTGATATTGTAGGTGATGGATTAGTGAAATTTAGGGTATAGAGATTGGTTTTTTGAGCTAAAATATGGTATATTGAGATATAGCAATATCGCCTTGCGTTTAATAACGATTTATAACCGGCCAGCATTGGTCGGTTTTTTCTTCTAACCGACTAATCTAAACCCTTGTACTAGTGGATCGCTAGTACAAAGTACCAAAGAAAAGACGTTTTCTTTGGTCAAAACCGATTGGACGGTGTGAGGATACTCCACTGAGTGGATTTTGGTGTACACTAAAATCCACATTCCAACGGTTGATATATATTCCCTTTTTTGTAACAATGAAAGATATATAAATTCATACTTAGAATTATGAAAGTATCAATAGACCAAGAAAAATGTGTAGCATGTGGTTCCTGTGTAGCTGTATGTCCAGAAGTATTTGAAATGAAAGAGGATGGAACTGTAGAAGTTAAAGCAGATGTTAAGGGAAAAGATGTTCCTAAGGAATTAGAAGCTAAGGTAAAAGAAGCACATGATTTATGTCCATCTATTGCAATTGTAATTGAAGAGTAAGTAGCTATGAAAGAAAAAATACTGTGTATTAAAAGTGATACCCTTTTTAAATATGGTAAGTGGAATGGTTTTCTATCTGGTAATACAGAAAAGTACCTAGAGTTACTAAGAAATGAGAGTGAATTTAGAGTAAGAGATGAGTTAGAAAATGATCCTGAGTACAAACAGATAATTGCACAGGTAATACTTAGATACAAAGGTAAATATTTTTTACATAGGCAAGTAAAAAGAAATGAAGAGAGACTGAATTCTCTCTGTCCACTACCATTGGGTGGTCATATTGAAGAAATGGATTTAAAAAAGGATGAAGATATATTTGAAGTAGCGCTAGAGCGAGAATTACATGAAGAGGTAGAGTTAGGTAGTAAGGTAGTAAAAAAGAGCTATATTGGTTTAGTATATCTTGAAGATGAGAATCCTGTTAATCATGTACATGTGGGTCTAGTATATGTATATGATTTAGATGGTATGGATGTACATGTAAAAGAGGAAGGGTTAGAAGATATTGGTTTTGTTAGTCTAGATTATCTCCAAAGTAATGTAGAGACTCTTACATATTGGAGTAGAATTATTATTTTTCATTTATAACTAAATATGGATGATTGTATATTCTGTAAGATAGTGAGAGGGGAAATACCCTGTTACAAGATATATGAAGATGAGAAGTTTTTAGCATTTTTAGATATATCTCAATTTACAAAAGGACATACATTAGTAATACCTAAAACGCATTATAGATTTATATGGGATGTAGAGGATATGGAAGGATATGCTAATACTGTTAAGAAATTGTGTATACACTTTACCCAAAAATTAGGTTTTCAATATGTAGATACTCTCTCTATGGGAAGAATGGTACCTCATGCACATATACACTTAGTACCTCATAACAATAATGAGAATGATTGGGAGAAAGCATTGAGTACAATAGGGGATTTACAAGATGATGTAGAGAGGAGATTAACACAAGAGCAGGGGAAAGAAATAGCTGAGAAGTTTACTCTTACTGATTAAAAAATTCTAAGATATCTTCCATATACTCTGTATCTATATCAAAGTGTCCTTTTCCTTCAAGGGTAATTAACTCTATTTCCTTGCCTAGTCCATCTACTTTCTTAACAAAATTGTATGTGTATGTATATGGTACATTTACATCCTTATTCCCATGCCATATCTTTATATCGATATCCATTATCTTTGCTACCCTTTTCTCATCCCATGAAGAGGATTTAGTAGTAGGTGCGAGTAATGCGATTTTAGATATTAATTCAGGATATGTAGTAGCAAAGTTCATAGTAGGTAGACCTCCCATACTAAAGCCAAGTAGATATACCTTTGGTTTAATAGAGTATCTTTCCTCTATCCAATTTTTTAGATTAAGAGTGTCTTGTATAGAGGCACTGTTACCCCAATTAACATCATGTTGATTAGATGCAGCGAATATATAGTTGTACTTTGTAAAGAGTATTCCATATGCTTGTAAATCTTTCATAAATTGATCTCCCATATTCTCAGTAACATTGGTATTAGATCCGTGGCTATACAGTATTACAGTAGGTGGATTCTCTTCATCTATTTTTGTAGGTACAACTATATATGCTTGTTGTCCCTCTATCTTTTCAAATATCTCTTGATATGGGTCTCCTACTACTTCTTCTTCTACTATCTCTTCCTCTATCTCCTCTTCTGCGATTTCTTCTTCTATTAATTCTTGTTCTAATGGTAATTTATCTTTTATGAAAGTTTTGTAACAGAGATATGCTGGTATAGTAAGTAGTAGTATTAAAAGTAGTGCTAAGATACCCTTATTAGTCGCCTTCCTTTTCCTATCATTCATCTGTATATTCATAAAAAAATTATATCACAGAGTAATTGACATATTTAGATATTTAAAATATCATTTCTGATATTGCCCCATAATTAATATTTAAACAATTTTTCCATATGCCTAAGTCAAAAGACGAGAAAATAAAGAAGAATGAAGAGATAGTAATAGATCTTGATTCTATTGCAGTACCTGGAGCTATTATTCTAGCAGGTATAATAATTGCAGGAGCAATATTTTTTACAAATAAAGGAAATACTCCAGCTGTAGATGGTACAGATGATGCTGCGAATCCTACTGCTAATCAGGAAGAGTTTCCTGTAGCAGAAACTACTATTTCTGATAGTCCATATTTAGGAGATATTAAGAAAGCTAAGGTAGCTATTGTTGAATATACAGATTATCAGTGTCCTTACTGTGGGAGACATGCTAGTGAGACTAAGCCAAGTATTATTAAAGATTATGTAGATACAGGTAAGGTTATATATGTAGTTAGAAATTTCCCATTGGATTTCCATGGACAGATTGCTATAGATACAGCTAATGCAGCATTGTGTGTAGATGAGCTTTCTGGAGCAAGTAAGTTCTTTGAATTCTATGCTAAAGCATTCTCTCAGACTGATACAGATGCACTAAAAGCAATAGCTAAAGATTTAGGAGTAAATATGAGTAAGTATGATACATGTATGAGTGATGAAAGATATGCAGATACCATTGCACAGGATATGGCAGATGGTTCTAAAGCAGGTGTACAGGGTACTCCAGGGTTTGTAATAGGGGTACTGGATAAGGATGGTAATGTTAAGGGTAAGTTAATAGCAGGAGCATATCCATATGAGTCATTCCAATCTATTTTGGAAGAGTATCTTAAATAGGGTATTTGTTTGAAAAAGGAAAAGGGAGCATATGCTCCCTTTTTTATTTCTATTTACACTCTATTTCTTTTTAGTAGTTTTTATCTCTTTACTATTTTGTTTTCTTGCTTGAGAGAATGCATCATACTTAGTTCTTACTACTGCTCCTACTGTAATTAATATCAAAGAGAGAGAGTAGATACCTCTTACTATTGGTATTAATCTTACTATTACAGATATACTTCTACCTATTAGTAATGATATGAATCTACCACTGTCCTTTCTATCTGTTAATTGTAATACTCTTTGTCCTATTGCTGACTCAGTCCATACTGTTCCAAATGTAGCTAAAAATATTAATATCCCTATTATTAAAAATGCTAATGGTGCTCCTACTAATGTAATTATGAGTAAGAAGAGTGGTAATGGTATTGTAAAGAGTACTACTAACCCTATTGCATAGCTTTTTAATACTTCTTCCCATGATGTAATAATCTTTTTCTCTATTTGTAATGTCTTAACAGGTGCAGAGAGTATTAATATTACACCTACGATATACATTCCTATGAAGTTTACTATGGCTAACCCTATGTTAAAGCCTAAGAAATCATCTTTACTAAAATTAAAGGTTTGTTCTTTAGGTATATCTTTCCAAAATGGATGTTCACTACCTGCTATTAAATCTCCATACACATTCTTTTCTTCTACGGTATAGTTATCTCCTGCTAGTAAGAAATCACCTCCTACTGTAGCGTTAGATATAACTTGGCCTGAGGCTACTCTTACATCATCTCCAACACTACCATTTAGTTTAAAGGTACCTGTAGCTGCAGCTATATCTTTATTAAAGGTACCATCTAAATCAGCTATCATACTCCCTATATATGTATTTTCTGTAATAGTACCACTGGTAGTTACAGTAGAGCCTACTAATATTGCATTACCATATATATTTCCACCTACAGTTACTGTAGTTCCAAAGAGATATATATCTCCTGTTACTGTTCCATCTACTGTAATATTTTGTCCTGTTACTATTAGATCTCCATCTACTACACCATTGATTACTACTCTTTCACCAGATACATACAGATCGTCTTCTACAATAGATTCTTTATCTAGTGTGTAATCTCCTACCTCTATCTTAGCAGCATTAATTACTCCTTTAGGAAAGAGTAGGAGTATTAATATGGAGAGGATTGGAAATATGTATATATTTCTTAATTTAAACATTTAGATATCTAATCAAAAGTTATATATATTAATATATCATATATCTATATTTATTAGTTTTCTACTCTTAAAATTAGTATAATTCTATGAATATTTAGATAAATTAAATACTGTTACAGATGAAATTAGCAATATATATGCCCGCATTAAATGAAGAGGAAGGAATAGGTGAAGTTATCAAATCATTACCCAAGAAGATAGAGGGTATAGAAGAGATTAAGGTATTGGTTGTAGATGATGGTAGTAAGGATGATACAGCAAAGATTGCAAAAGAAAGTGGTGCTGATGTAGTAAGTCATAATGTAAATAAGGGGGTCGGGAGTGCATTCCAGAGTGCAGTTACATATGCCCTAGAAAAAGAAATAGATATATTAGTTAGTATAGATGCTGATAGGCAGTTTAATAGTGAACAGATACCCGATATTATTAAACCTATTTTAAAAAATGAAGCTGATATGGTTACAGGTAATAGGTTTGGCAGTGGTATACCAGAGAATATGCCTAAGAGTAAGTATTGGGGTAATAAACAGATGTCTAGATTAATATCATTAATAAGTGGTCAGAAGTTTAGGGATGTATCTTGTGGTTTTAGAGCATACAATAGAGAAGCTTTAATGAGATTAAATCTGTTTGGTTCCTTTACATATACTCAGGAAACTATCTTAGATATGGTATATAAGGGGTTAAGGGTAGTGGAATTTCCTGTAGATGTTAAATATTTTAAAGGTAGAAAATCTAGGGTAGCAGGTAATATATTAAAGTATGCTATTAATACTTCTTCAATAATTTTAAAAACATTAAGAGATTATAAACCTATGGTGTTTTTTGGAGGCTTAGGAGGAATAGCTATAACTGCGGGAGTAATTTGTGAGATTTCCCTTTTTATTCATTTCTTCTCAAAGGGAACATACTATCCATTTAAAACTCTTGGTTTTGTAGGACTCGGATTTTTAATTTTCGGTCTTCTCTTTTTAATGTTAGGTTTACTTGCAGGGATGTTTAACAGAGTAAGAATGAATCAAGAAAAAATACTTTACGAACTAAAAAAGGAAAGATTTGATGACTAAGATACTAAACATTACTCAAAGATATCATCCTGCGAAGGGGGGTGCTGAACAGTTTGTACAGATACTCTCAGAGTATTTAGTTAATACTAAGAGATATGATGTAGATGTATGGAGTACAGATGCATTAGGTGCAGATACATTGTGGGATCTAGGTAATGATGTAATAGATGTAAAAGAAGAGATAATTAATGGAGTTAATGTAAAAAGATTTCCAATTGGTAAGGGTATATTGAGGAATAAATATTTGAATAAGGTATATAGGGTGGTGTTTGGGTCATTACCTTTCTTTAAGATATCTAATCTTGCATCATGTCCTACCTCTTTTGATATGTTAGATGCGATTAAGAGTATTAAAGGATATGACTTTGTAACAGTATCATCTACTCCTTACTACTTCCTCTTCTATGTTGGATATTTAATATCTAAGAAATTAAATATTCCTTTAATATTGATACCTGCTTTTCATATTGGTATAGAGAAAAATGATTCTTTAAAGAAGAAATATTTTAAAAAGACAGCTATACCATTTTTTAAACATGCAAGTAAGATAATATTGAATACAAAAGCAGAGGGAGAAGCGATTAAAGATTTTTGTAAAGAGAATGGTGTAGATATTGAAGATGAGAAATTAGTAGTAATTGGACAAGGGGTATTTTTAGAAAAAATTAAGGGTGGGGATGGTAAAAGATTTAG
>DAINAD010000022.1:0-8200 GCA_036733605.1 Patescibacteria group bacterium
AAAAAGGTATCTTTTGTAATCAAAATCTTCAAAACTCTTAGGTTCCACTACTTTTACACTCAATTTACATCTCTGACCTGTATGTAAAACAGGATACTGTTTAAAACGAAGTAAGGAATTACCCAACCCTCCCCGCTCAGAGCGAAACAGGTAGGTGTTCTCCTTCTCTTGAGAGGTCACTACCCCAGTTATCCACACATTTTTGCCAGTGAAACCTTGGACTTTCTGTACTTCAGATTTAATGTCTGTATATTTTAGCCAAAGTAAGGGAGATATTAAAAGATGTGATACTAGAAAGATTTTTAGGAGTGTACTAAAAAGATACACACCACAAAACAGCTTGTATGAAACAATGAAAAACGAAAGTAGAAATACAGAAGGCAGTAAAAAATCGAAAAGTAACTCTAAATTAAAAACCTCTTCCCTAAATATGACTCTCTCAAGTAAATTACTACCTGAAATTAGTATACATAAAATTGTAAAACAGCAAAGTAATGCTTTGTAATCAATGAAAAACAGTAATATCCCCCTATATCTCTCCTTAAATATCTTTAAAGACATATACTATCCTTAAAACCATTGAATGTAGCATCCCCTATACCACTTACATCTAACAAATCTTCTAAAGCAGAGTATGGCCTACCCTCAATTATCTTTGCTGCTGTAGAGGGTCCTACACCACTTAGAGTTTCTAACTCTTGTTGAGTAGCAGTATTAATACTAATACACTCAGAGGGAGTTTCTGTATCATCCTCTTCTTGCTCAATATCCGGTATTGTAATATCTATTACATCTTTAGGAAGATTAAATGTTAAGAGTTTACAATCGTAATCTACTTCAAAAGGTATATATATCTTAGAGTTATCAATCATTACTGTAGCTAAGTTAATTCTCATTGATATATATTTAAAACCAGCATCTAATGTAAAACCTTTTGCCTTTTTAACAGCATCTACTACACTAGATCCTTTTTTAAAACAGTAAACACCAGGTGATTTAACAGCTCCACTTATATCAACTAGGATTGGACATGTATCTATTTCTTCTTCTACTACAACCTCTGGTTCACATATTTCCTTTTCTAGAACAACATTTTCATCTATCTCAGATATTACACTCTCCTCCCTTAATGTAGATATATATTTATATATATCTATCTCACCCCAATTAAGTACAAAGATATTAGAGATATATCCTAGACAAAAAAAGAGAGAGAGAATTGAAATATTTTTTACTTTTACCTTACTTCCCATTTAAATATTTTAGATGGGAAGTATTAAATATATCTTAAGTAAGAAATCCTGTAGTATTAGTTTTCTTGGATTTGAATACTCTTAATTATGATATCATTAAGTGGCCTGTAGTCTCCATTAACTTCTGCCTTTGATATTGATTCTAGTACTGCAAACCCTTGGGTTACTCTACCTACTACACTGTAATTTCCATCTAAAGAGCTTTTATCTGCTCCCTCTAAGACTATGAAAAACTGAGATGCATTTGCCATACCTACTTCAAACTCTTCAAAAGAAACTACGTTCTCCTTCTCTACAGTATATCCAGGATCTCCCGTACCATCTCCCTTAGCATCGCCCATTTGTACTACAAAATCTTTAACCACCTTATGTACAGTAAGACCTTCATAGTAGCGTTCTCCCATTAGAAAGAGCAAACTATTTACATTTTGAGGAGCTAAATCTTCATACAAATCTATATGTATATCTCCATATATTGTAGTTATTAATATTGCATAGTTAAACTCTTCTTCTAATACCTGCTTAGGTTCACTATACGTACTTTTACCATTTAAAAGGTCTCCTGAAAGGCCGTACATCCCTGAATTCATAACGAAAACAATGATTATGGATACTAGTAGTAGGGCAAATGCTAGTAGTAAAAACTTCCCGTTATCACTACCTAAATTCTCTTTAACTCCCATATATATTAAAAATATATTAATTTAATTACTCACTCTTTACCCACCAAAAACCTTGTTTACTACCCTCATTAAACCACTGTCCATGTCTAAGTACCTGATCCATCTCTGGTCCCCCACTCTCAAAATCAATATTAACAGATGAAAGGGAAGAAGATATACCATCTTTAGCAGTAAGGAGTATGAACTTGTATTTAAGATATCTAGAATTTGTACTCTCGAGCAGTATTTCATCCCCACTATCTACCATATTTAATAGGGAGATATCTTTAATATTGTTTACGATATTAGAGCTTAAACTAAGGGAATTGACAGGGGTATTACTTTGTAAAAAGGTATTAACAAATATATATTCCTCTTCCCACTTTACTACAGATGCCTGTGTAGAAAATCCAAAGTCAGGTACTGTACTACCCTCTTTCCAAGACTCTACAGTAACTAATCCTGTATCTGTGTCTACAGAGGATACAATACCCTGTACTAAGTACTCTCCTTGATATATCACTACGGTATCTCCTACATAGAGCGTAGATATGAGGTTTGAAGAATCAATTTCAGATATTGAGAATGTAGTATTACTTAAATCTAATATCTGCGTATCGGATTGTAATACCGCTTTAAATACAGGTTTTAATATATATGTTCTGTTTAATATATTACTGTACTCTATGATATCCCCACTACTCTTCTCCTGTGTAGAGAGCCTTACATCCTTAATATCTCCAACAAAAGGAGTACTCAAACTATTAGTACATCCATCTCCAATTGTATATGACAAAGGGGTAAGAGTTGAAACAGTATTACTACTTAATACATTACCATTTAGATATATATCTGTACTGTTTGGAGTAAGGGATATGGAGAGTATATTGGTTGAATTTGGTATATATTTATCCTCTGTTAATATATTCTCATCATTAAGAAATATTCCTACCTCACCTGAGTTTAATGTATATATTTCTAAGCCCTCTAGAGCCAATATACAGCCATTTTGTACCTGTTGTGGTGTAAAGAGTACATCCATATATTTAACACCCTGCGTAAGCTCAATTACGCTCTCTACTTCATCTAACCTAGTAATATCTTCCTCATCTACTCCATTAACAAAGTTATTAACCCCAAGGGTAATTTCTTTCTCTCTGTCTGTAAAATATTTAAAGGTAAGGATTTCAAAAGTACTCATATCATCTATCTGTGAGGTAAGAGATATATTACCCCCTACTACAGCACTCTCTGGTAAATATTTATTTTTTGTATACCAATCTGACCATGTTAAACCATCATCACTAAGTGAGTATTGTAGATATATATTACTGTATTGAGAGTTAGCTAAGAGCTCATTTCTAGGTACCAACCTATCATATATCCTAACAGAATCTATATATCCAATATTTTGAGTAAAGGTTAAGCTATTAAGTAGTGTATCTGTATATATTACCTCTACGCTCTCTTCTAATTCATTTACATACAAAGTTATACTTGAATTTTGTATATCAAAGAGTAGCGCAATATATTCCCAATTGTTGTATTTAGGAGGTATTTGAGTTGGGTACTCTACTCCCCCACTATCTTCTAATACATATTTACCCTCTTTAATTTTTAAATCTATTAATTCAGATTTAAATATATATTGCTCACTCTGTATATATCTACTGTTAGACCAAAGCTCTAAGGTAAAGTAATCAGTTTGGTTACTAGTAATATCTACTGTATGAGTATCGGTAAGGGTATCTAATTGTAATGCACCATCTCCCCATTTACTTTTAGTTGAGGTTAAATCATTAAAGCCCTCTTGATATATTAATCCCATTACAGAGTAAGAGATTTCTCCATCTCCTGTAGCTTGGGAGTATCCATCCCATGATATTCCGTTTAGTTTACTGTTAGAACCTAAGTCTAAGATATTGGATGTGTATATCCCCGAGTTATACCCCTGTTTAAGTGATATCATTGTAGCTTCATTTAAAGAGACTCTATCGTATATACCCTCATTAAAAACCATCTCACTATCATGAACAATACTAGGATCTATTCTAATGGGAAATACTCTATCATTGCTTAGTAACCACTGAGAATCTAATATTACTTCGAATATATATCCACCTTTATCAGATGCAGATATATTTGAAACAACATTACTAGTTTTGTTACCTACACTGTCTACTGCAAACTCAGGTAAGAAATGTGCGTAGTAATTACCCTTTTGATCTACAATGTAAAGAGCACCAGATGGGTACTTATCATTCCCATCTATACTTCTTCTAATCTCTAAGCCTTCATCTAAATCTAATTTAAACAGAAACCTATTTACTGGTAATGTACACTCTCCGCTACTACACTCTGTTACATACTCTGGTATTTCTCTTAGTACAATCTCTTCTTTTAATCCTTGTCCTTTAAGTATTTGATACTCTATATCTACCCCTTTATATATCTCCCTAGATATTACAGTATCCTTAGATACAGGCTCTTCACCCTCTCTACCTATCTCTCTTCCTGTAGATATTAATTCAAAGCTTCTGTTTAAATTGTATTCCGATATATTAATATCTCTTTCCTCTAATATATTTTCTAAATCAGTGTCATATGACACATCTATTAGGGATATTTCTATTCCTTTTCTTTCCTGTTTAATACCTAATATATATCGTATTTTTTGCCATATATTAGGCTTAGTCCCTTCGAATGGGTTAGCGTAAGTAGATACTGTTTCAAATCTAATATATTCATCATTAACAAAATCAACCAAAAATTTAGGATTAATACTCCTTAAGTATGTACCACTATCTTGTGCTCTTACAATATTGTCATTTTCTCTATTACTACTTTTGTATATTAGAAAGAACACACCTAATATACATATTAATGCTAATACTAGATATGTAGTACATACTAATATTTTTTTTAATGTGTTTTCTTTCTTCATTACAATCCTCTGTTGTAATTTAAGGTTATATCTCCTACTCTTACAAAGTATGATTGTAGAGAGCTTAGAGAGATTCTTAGAGTACATGTATCTCCAGAGTTGTTACAATCAGAGATATCTAATCCTTTAATACTTACTCTTTCCCATGCTCCTGGTAATTTACTAATTCCATCATTTACCTGTGCATCTATACCGTTACTTCCCATTAGATACATATCCACTTTGTTGTTGTTAACAGAAGCAGAGTTTTCGGTCATGAAGTCTAAGTAGATTGCATCATCTTTCCAACTTACGAAGTCAGATGGTAGGGTTACTCTTACTAAGATATCGTAATCTTGAAGTGTCTCTTTATGTGATATCCATTCGTAGTAGTTTCTGAAACTGCCTGTACTTTCCTCCGCATCAGATGTCATATTTCCAAAGTTATCACTTCCATCAGCAAAGAGTATTGCGCCTGGATACTCTGGTGATATTACTGTTTGAGATGTTAGGTCTCCCATTTGTATCCATGTAGTACCGTCATTACTAAATTCTAATACCTGTTTTTCTACATTAAATCTAATTGCTCCTTCACTGCCTGTACCACTTCCAAGTCTTATTGCTCCTTTAGCATATATATCATTCCATCTATTACTGTCATCTCCAATATTGTTAAGTTCCTCAGAGCTAGTTAAGAGATTACCTTTTACTCTCATACTACCTTCTTCTACTTCTAAGGTATCACTTACACCAAAGAGTAATCCATTAAATGCATATTCATTTTCTACTATTAGTGTGTCATCTACCTTAGTAATGTCTGTTGTTATCCAGTTAGTAATACTTCCATTTTCGATATTTACCTTAATACTATTATTATTAACAGTACCTAAATATATTTCTAAGTATTTAATACCACTTACTTCATTTACTCTAGCTTTACTAATGTCATATCCTCCAGTAGTAAAGTTAGATATTATATTTACATTTTCTTTATCTCCTACTGTATCTACACTTAATATGAGGTTTTGAGAGGATCCAAATGTACTATTATTTACCTTTATCTTAGCGTAATCATCAGGACCATTTAATTTAGAGATACGGTACCAACCTGAGGTAGAGATATTAAAGGTAGGTGTTACAAGTGGTGTTGTATCAACCTCTTCTTCTAAGGTAGATATTCTTGTACCTAATACATTTATTATTCCCTGTTGCTCTTGGGTAGCTCTTATTAGAACAGGAATAAGGGGGGTGTAGTTTAACGTCCAAAGCTCTTTTGATTCATCCACAGGTTTATTAACAATTTCTGGGATAATGTTGTATACCTCTTGTGCGATGAGACCAAAATCATATGTACTTTTAGTATCTACGTTTAATACTCCATTATCAAAATTACTTTGATGGAAATTATATGATTTTGGAGATAATGCTAAAATCGCTTCTAAGCCATACTGAACTTCTTCAACTTCTGTTTTTATCCTCTGGTCTGAGCTTTCCACCCACCCAGAAGTTCCCGTTTTAGAAAATCTCGTTCCATCAAAATAAATATAGTTTGCATTTACTCCAAAATAGATAGCTCCTGCTGTAGTCGAAGCGGTTCGTGCTACATTTAAATCTCCTGCTACTCCTTGTGTGCTGGTGTATACACCTGTCCTTATTATACCTATACTTGTGAATCTAATCCTCTCAGCATTATTTGTATATAGAGAGAAGTTACCATCACTAACCCAGTTAAATCCAGTATCACTATCTCCTATTGCAAGGTCAATGCTGGGGGTAGCTCCTGCGATACCAATGTTGGGTGCTGTAAGATCTCCAACAGATTGAGTTGCTCCCCCAACATATAAGCCATTAGTTGGAGGGGCCGCATTAGCTCCAATAGCTAAACCTCCATTAGAATCCAGCCTAAATTTAGTAAGACCACTAATTTGAAATCTAATTGCAGTAGTAGCAGCACTAGAATCATTAACATGGAATTGAGCGTTAGGAGCATTAGTTCCTATACCTATCATTCCAGTAGTTAAAGGAGAACTACCTGTAGTAACACCTGTACCATATATAAGGTTACCTATGTTTAATGTGTTGGCACTATCCACTGCCAAAGCATTAACACTCCTACCTATTATTATATTACTACTACCTGTTGTTAAGTTCCCTCCTGCACCTCTTCCAAGAAGTGTATTATAACTTCCTGATTGCAATGCCCCACCTGCGATTGTTCCTAAAGCTGTGTTATCAACTCCACTGGTTATTTGATACATTGCCCATGTTCCTATACCAATATTTCCTTGAGCAGTAGAGGCTTCTCTCAAAGCCGCATAACCAATAGCAATATTTTCAACACCAGTATTATTTGCAGGCGTTGTACTACTCCTTAGGGCATCAAGACCTATTGCCACATTCTTTGTACTGACAGCTGAAGCAGTACTATTAGCATAATGATATGCGTGATATCCAATTGCAACAGAATCAGAGGCACCTACACCAAACATCATCGCTCCAGATCCCATTGCTATATTTGTATATCCTATTGTATTATTCGCTAAAGCATAATCTCCCAATGCAAAGTTTCTAGATCCTGAAGTATTGCCCGCTAGAGCATTCATTCCTAATGCTACATTATAGAAACCTGTTGTATTATTAACCATAGAATCATGCCCTATTGCCATATTTGCATACCCAGTCGTATTATCTCTCATCGAACGGGTACCAATTGCTACATTCTGAGTACCTGTGTTATTTTCTTGGGTCGTACTTCCTCTTAATGCTTGGTGTCCAATAGCAACACTATCGAATGTACCAGAGGAAGCAGGATCAGCATAGTACATAGCCTCTGTACCAATTGCTACAACTTGAGATTTACCTGTTGCGTAGAACAATGAACTATATCCTATTGCAACATTGTTAGAAGCAGTTGTAATTTTATTCGCAGCAGATCTACCAATTGCGATATTCTGTCCACCAGTAGTAAGATCGTACATCGAAGAAGCACCTATTGCGATATTACTTGTAGCAGTTGTGACTCCATTGTTTTGACCCATTGAATATGAACCTATTGCTATATTATAGCTTCCGGAACTGGTAACTGAGGTATGTCCCTGCATTGCATAGAAACCCATTGCTACATTGTCACTACCTTGCATATATCTCATAGACATAGTTCCTACAGAAGCATTATTGCCTCCAGTCAAGGTATATTTCATTGAATCATATCCAACTGCAACATTGAAAAAAGAGTTCGTACTGCTTGATAATGAAGCATAACCCAATGCAACATTCCCACCATTAGTACCTGAATGACTTGAACCCGAATTATATCCAAAAAACATATTAGCATAGTTATCAACATATAAATCAGCAACGTT